>DASSOZ010000015.1:0-6729 GCA_035700105.1 Acidimicrobiales bacterium | reverse complement strand
CACGCACACCGCGTCGGCGACGCGCAGGTGGTCGATGACAGGTGACGACCGCTCGACGACGGTCACGACCCCGTCGCCCGCGTCGACGACGCCGGCGGCGAGGTGCGTGCCGACGACCGGACCCGGCACGAGCGCGCGGCCCAGCTCCTCGAACACGAGCACCGCCTCGGCCAGGCCCAAGCCGACCCCGCCCTCCGCCTCCGGCAGCCGCAGCGCGAAGACGCCGGCGTCGGCGAGCTCGGCCCACCGACCCTGGTCGAAGCCGGCCCGCACGACGTCGATCGGGAAGCGGCCCTCGCACAGCTTGCGCACGCCTTCCTGGAGCGACTGCTGATCGTCGCTGAGCTCGAAGTCCATGTCTGCTCAGCGCTCCTTCGGGAGGCCGAGAATTCGCTCCCCCACGATGTTGCGCTGGATCTGCGACGTCCCTGCGGCGATCGTCAGCGACACGGAGTGGATCTGCCCGTCGACCTGCAGGTCGGTGAGGTCGACGGCCGACGGGCCCATGACCTCCATCGCCAGCGCGCCCATCCGCTTGCGCATCTCGGAGTAGTGCAGCTTGAACACGGACCCGCCGACGCCGGGCACACCCGTGCGAGACGCCTGCGACACGTTGCGCTTCGTCAGCGCCCACAGCGCGTCGAGGTCAGCGGCGAGGCGGCCCAGCGACCGGCGCACGCCGGCGTCGTCCCACGTGCCGTTCGCCTGCGACCGCTCCTTCAGGTCGCGCAGCAGGTCGAACGACTGCAGCATCTCGGACGTGAACGCCGTGCCGCGCTCGAACGAGAACGTCACCATCGAGATGCGCCATCCGTCGTTCTCGTCGCCGACGCGGTTGGCGACCGGCACGCGCACGTCGTCGAAGAAGACCTCGCTGAACTCCTGGGACCCGGTGATCGTCGTGAGCGGGCGGATGGTGATGCCCGGCGTCGTCATCGGCAGGATCACCCACGAGATGCCCTTGTGCTTCGGTGCCTCCGGATCGGTCCGAACGAGCAGCTCGCAGAAGTCGGCCACCTGCGCGTTCGACGTCCAGATCTTCTGACCGTTGACGACGTACTCGTCGCCGTCTCGCACCGCCCGTGTCCGGAGCGACGCCAGATCGGACCCGGCGCCGGGCTCGGAGAAACCCTGGCACCACACCTCGTCGCCGCGCAGGATGCGGGGCAGGTGCGCGGCCTTCTGCTCGGGCGACGCCTCCGCCATGAGCGTCGGCCCCGCGTGCAGCAACCCGACGAACATGATGTTCGTCTCCGGCGCACCGGCGCGGGCCGACTCCTCGAGGAACAGCAGGTGCTCGGTGGGCGACCGGCCCTGGCCACCGAACTCGACCGGCCAGTTGATGCCGGCGTACCCGGCGTCGAACAGCATCCGCTGCCAGCGCGCCTCGTGGTCGCGCAGCGCGCTCCAGTCGTGCACGTCGGCCGGCCCGGGACCGAGCGCCGGGACGGCGTCACGGAGCCACGCCCGCAGGTCGTCGCGAAAGCGCGTCTCGTCGTCGGTCAGGCGCAGGTCCACGGTGGGCGAGGACTGTATCTGACGCCCCGTCAGATGTGCCGCAGCGGCCGACGCACGACTAGAACGGGCCCATGCCGGAAGCCGTGATCGTCGCCACCGCCCGCAGCCCGATCGGGCGCGCCAACAAGGGATCGCTCGTCGACTGCCGTCCCGACGACCTCACCGCCACCATCATCAGGGCGGCGCTCGAGAAGGTCCCGCAACTCGACCCGTCGGCGGTCGAGGACGTGATCGTCGGGTGCGGCCAGCCCGCCGGTGAGTCGGGCATGAACATCGCCCGCGTCGCCGCCATCCTCGCCGGCCTCCCCGACGCGCCCGGCACGACCGTGAACCGGTACTGCTCGTCGTCGCTGCAGACGATCCGGATGGCGGCGCACGCGATCCGCGCCGGCGAGGGTGACGTGTTCGTCAGCGCCGGCGTCGAGACGGTGAGCCGGTTCGCCCACGGCATGGCCGACAGCGGCGCCGCTGCCAACCCGAAGTTCGCGGACGCGCACGAGCGGACCAAGCAGCGCGAGCAGGGCGGTCAGGGACCGTGGAAGCCGGCCGACGGTCTGCCCGACATCTACATCGCCATGGGCCAGACCGCGGAGAACGTCGCCGAGCTCGAGAACGTGTCGCGCGAGGAGATGGACGAGTTCGCCGCGCTGTCGCAGCAGCGCGCGGTCCAGTCGCAGGAGAACGGGTTCTTCGAGCGGGAGATCACGCCGATCACGACGCCCGACGGCACCGTCGTGAGCAAGGACGACGGGCCCCGCGCCGGCACGACCGTCGAGAAGCTGAGCCAGCTCAAGCCGGTGTTCCGCCCCGACGGCAAGGTCACCGCCGGCAACGCGTGCCCCCTCAACGACGGCGCCGCCGCGGTGATCGTCATGTCCGACACGAAGGCGCGCGAGCTCGGCATCACGCCGCTTGCCCGCATCGTCGCCAGCGGCGTGTCGGCGCTCGACCCGGAGATCATGGGCCTCGGCCCGATCGAGGCGTGCCGCCAGACGCTCGAGCGGGCGGGCATGTCGATCGACGACATCGACCTCGTCGAGATCAACGAGGCGTTCGCCGCCCAGATCATCCCGTCGGCCAAGCACCTCGGCATCCCGTGGGAGAAGCTCAACGTCAAGGGTGGCGCCATCGCCCTCGGTCACCCGTTCGGCATGACCGGTGCCCGCATCATGACGACGCTGCTCAACGCACTCGAGGACGAGGGCAAGACGTTCGGCCTCGAGTCGATGTGCGTCGGTGGCGGCCAGGGCATGGCGATGATCGTCGAGCGCCTTTCGTAACGCCGGCGCCGCGGCCGGGGCGCGCATCCTCCAACACACTCGCGTTTTCGACGGCTATTTCGGCACGGAACCGCGATTTTGTTGGAGGATGCGCGGTCCGTAGCCTCGCTGTCAGACATCGTTCAGCGGTAGGCAGTGAGGAGCGCGGCGGATGATCGACGAGAAGCTCGAGGGCGTCTTCAGCGAGGTCGTCCGCCGGAACCCCGGTGAAGCCGAGTTCCACCAGGCCGTGCGCGAGGTGTTCGAGTCGCTCGGCCCGGTGATGGCCAAGCACCCCGAGCTCGGCGAGCACAAGATGCTCGAGCGCGTCTGCGAGCCGGAGCGCCAGATCATCTTCCGCGTCCCGTGGCAGGACGACCGCGGCAACATCCACATCAATCGCGGCTTCCGCGTGGAGTTCAACAGCGCGCTCGGCCCGTACAAGGGCGGCCTGCGGTTCCACCCGTCGGTCTACCTCGGGATCATCAAGTTCCTGGGCTTCGAGCAGATCTTCAAGAACGCGCTCACCGGCATGCCGATCGGCGGCGGCAAGGGCGGCTCCGACTTCGACCCGAAGGGCAGGTCGGACAACGAGATCATGCGGTTCTGCCAGAGCTTCATGACCGAGCTGTACCGGCACATCGGCGAGCACACCGACGTCCCCGCCGGCGACATCGGCGTCGGCACGCGTGAGATCGGCTACCTCTTCGGCCAGTACAAGCGCATCACCAACCGCTACGAGTCGGGCGTGCTCACCGGCAAGGGGACGGACTGGGGCGGCGCGCTCGTGCGCACCGAGGCGACCGGTTACGGCGCGGTGTTCTTCGCCGAGGAGATGCTCCGGGCGCGCGGCGACTCACTGGACGGCAAGACCTGCGTCGTGTCCGGGTCGGGCAACGTGGCGATCTTCGCCATCGAGAAGCTGCACGACCTCGGCGCCCGGGTCGTCGCCTGCTCGGACTCCGACGGCTTCGTCCACGACGCGAAGGGCATCGACCTCGACCTGCTGAAGGCGGTGAAGCTCGAGGCCCGCGGGCGGGTGCGCGAGTACGCCGAGCAGCGGGGCCGCGACGCCGCGTTCGTCGAGCGGGGCAACATCTGGGACGTCGCCTGCGAGGTGGCGATCCCGTCGGCGACGCAGAACGAGCTGACGGGTCGCGACGCGCGGACGCTCGTCGGCAACGGCGTCGTCGCCGTCGCCGAGGGCGCCAACATGCCGACCGCGCCCGAGGGCGTCCGGGTGTTCCTCGACGCCGGCGTCGCCTTCGGCCCGGGCAAGGCGGCGAACGCCGGCGGCGTGGCGACGTCCGCGCTCGAGATGCAGCAGAACGCGTCCCGGGACTCGTGGTCGTTCGAGCACACCGAGGACCGGCTGCACGAGATCATGGCCGGCATCCACCGGTCGTGCTTCGAGACGGCCGAGGAGTACGGCGCCCCCGGCAACTACGTCGTCGGCGCCAACATCGCCGGGTTCCTGAAGGTGAGCCGGGCGATGCTCGCGATGGGCCTCATCTAGCGAGTTCTCCCGAACCTGACAGTCGGTGTCATGTTGGGGGGCGCATGCTCGTCGACATGACGACCGACACGATCACCAACCCGACAACCCGGCTCACCGCGCCGTTCGGCGAGGACGATCCCCGCTGGCCGTTCGGCGGCGCCGTCGCCCTCGGCACCGCGGTCATCAGCGCCGTGCGGCCGGACCAGCTCACCCTGCCGACGCCGTGCGACGAGCTCGACGTCCGTGGCCTGCTCGGCCACCTCGTGTTCGTGCTCGACCGCGTGGCGGCGATGGGGCGCGGTGACGACCTCGCATCCGTCGAGGTGCGCGCCGACGTGCCCGACGACGGCTGGCGCGGCGCGTGGCTCGCCGCCGCCCACGGCGTCCAGGCGGCGTGGACCGACGACGCCGTGCTGGCGCGCACGATCCGCCTGCCGTGGGACGACCTCACCGGCGCCGCCGTCATGGCGGTGTACACCGCCGAGGTCACGGTGCACACCTGGGACCTGGCCCGGGCGACGAACCAGCGTCCCCGGTTCGACGACGACGTGGTGCGCGTCGGGCTCGAGGCGATGCGGGCCCAGCTCCCCGAGCCGGAGCGCGCCGCCCGCTACGAGGAGACCCGCTCGCGCCTGCCCGAGGGCCAGCGCGACTTCGCCCCGCCGTTCGCCGACGCCGTCCGGGTCGCCAAGGACGCGCCGCTCATCGACCGCCTCGTGGCGTGGACCGGCCGCCGGCCGTGAGGTCCCCCGCCGTTCTGGTCGCACGATCCGCGCCGATTCGGTGCGGATCCTGCGACCACAACCGGGACGGGCTTCAGCAGGTCAGGCCGCCGTCGATCTTGTAGATCGAGCCGTTGATGTAGCGGGCCTCGTCGGACGCCAGGAACGCGAACAGGCCGGCGACCTCCTCGGGCTGGCCCCACTGGTCGTCGGGCAGCGTGATCTTCTGCAGCAGCGTGTAGTCGGCGCCCTCGGGCAGCTGGGTGAAGTCCTTGATGATCGCGGTCTGGATGCCGCCCGGCGCGATCGCGTTCACGCGGATGTTCTTGCGGATGTACTCCGTTGCCAGCGCCTGCGTGAGCATCACGACGCCGCCCTTGGACGCGCAGTACGCGGCGCTGAACGGCTGGCCCATCACACCCGCGGTGGACGCGGTGTTGAGGATCACGCCGGTGTTGCGCTCGACCATCGATGGCAGCACCGCCTGGCACATGTTCCAGGTGCCGGTGAGGTTGACGGCGATGATGCGGTCCCACTCCTCGATCGGCTGGTCGTGGCTGTTGGCGAACTTGCCCACGCCGGCGATGTTGCACAGCACGTCACACGGGCCGAGCTCGTCGGTCGCCGCCGCCACGGCCGACTGCACGCTCGCCCGGTCGGCGACGTTGCACACCTGTGCCGACGCCACGCCGCCCGCCTCGCGGATCTGACCAGCCGTCTTCTCGTTGACGTCCTCGACCACGTCGAGGCACGCGACCTTCGCCCCTTCTTCCGCCATTCGCAGCGCCGTGGCCCGGCCGATGCCCGAGCTCGTGCCGGTGACGATGGCGACCCTGCCGTTCAAGCGACCCATGCCGCCGGACTCTACGTGTCGTCCCGCGCCGCCCGGTCGGCGAGCGCCCGCTTGTCCACTTTGAGCATCGACGTGAGCGGCAGCTCGTCCACGACAACCACGCGGTCGGGTGCCTTGTAGTCGGCGAGCCGGCTCCTGCACCACGACCGCAGCTCGTCGCCGTTGACGTCGCGTCCCACGACGAACGCGACCCCGATCTCGCCGAGGACGGGGTCGGGCACACCGACGACAGCGCTGCGCTCGACCGCCGGGTGCTCGTCGAGCGCGGCCTCGACCTCGGGCGGGTACACGTTGTAGCCGCCGCGGATGTACATCTCACCGGTGCGGCCGTGGAGGGTGAGGTTCCCGTCGGCGTCGAACGACCCGAGGTCCCCGGTGGTGATCCACCCGTCGGCGTCGAGCACGTCGCGCGTGCGCTCGGGGTCGCGCCAGTAGCGGCGCATGTTCGCCCGCGACCGGCAGCGGACGACGCCGATCTCCCCCGCCGGCAGGGGCGCGCCGGTCGCGCGGTCGACGACCTCGACCTCCGTGTCGGGCTGCGGCCTTCCGACCGTGCGGGCGACGACCTCGTCGGGATCGCCGGGCGCCGAGCCGGTGATCGACGACGTCTCGGTGCTCGCGTAGCGCACGATGACCGGACACCCGAGTCGCTCGCGCATCTCGCGGACGAGCTCGGGCGACGACGTCGCCGCGCCCGTGCCTGCGATGCGAAGCGACGACAGGTCGGTCGTGTCGAAGTCGGGGTGGGCGAGCAGCAGTGCCCACTGCGCGGGCACGCCCTGACCGACGGTGATGCGCTCGTCCTCGAGGACACGTAGCGCGTCGCCCGCCTTCCACGGCGTCGCCGTGATGACGGTCGTGATCACGTGCTCGATCTCG
>DASSOZ010000014.1:0-5536 GCA_035700105.1 Acidimicrobiales bacterium | reverse complement strand
CGCCGGCTCCGGACGCCGCCCCGGCAGTGCCGGCGTCCTTCGTCGTGGTGGCCGTGCCGGGGGCCGCCTTCGCCGCGCTCGACCCCGCGCCGGCGGGGCCGTCCTGGCTCAGCACCTTGGCCTCGAGGTTGTCGACGAACTGGCCCATGAGCTTCTCGCTCACGTCGGCCATCACCCCGCGGCCGAACTGCGCCACCTTGCCGGTCACCGTGAGGTCGGTCAGCACGTGCACCTTCGTGCGGCCGCTGCCCTGCTCGCTGAGCTGGGCGGTGATGAGCGCCGACGCGTTGCCCTGCCCCCGCGAGTCCCGGCCCTCGGCCTTCAGCACCGCCCGCCTGGCCGCCTCGTCCTTCTCCTGGAACGTCGCCTTGCCCTTGTATTGCGCGGTGATCGGCCCGACCTTGACCTTCACGACACCGCGGTACTCGTCGCCCTCGATCTCCTGGAGGTCCGCGCCCGGCATGCACGGCGCGATCCGCTCGACGTCCGTGAGCACACGCCACGCGTCGTCGATGGGCACCGGCACCCTGAACTCGTTGGTCAGCTCCACGCTTCGAGGTCCTCCACTGTGTCGACGTCGGCCGGATCGCCGCCGCACGCTACCTCGCGCACCAGATTCGGATTCCCGGCGATCACGCGGCGCGCGCCCTCGTCACCGGACACGGGCAGGAGCGGCCACACCTCGCGGTGCAGCTTCACGGGGTTGCGTCGCTTCCCGCCGTAGGTGGCCACGGCGATCGGGCGATCGTCGACCGCGGCGACGGCGCGCCACGCCTCGGCGGAGACGAACGGCTGGTCGGCGAGCCCCACGACAACGGCGTCACCGCCGCGCTCGTCCGCCCACGCGATCGCCCGCTGCAGCGACGTCGCCTGACCCTCGGCCCAGCGCTCGTTGCGCACGACGTGGATGCTGCCGCCGACGGGCAACAGTTCGTCGAGGTCGACGGCGCCGGTCACGACGACCGTCGTGTCCAACCCGGCGGCGACAGCCGACTCGACCGCCCACGTGACGATCGGCTTGCCCCGCACGACCGTCCGCAGCTTGTGCGCGTCGCCGGCGAAGCGCGTCCCGCCGCCCGCCGCCAGCACGACGGCCGCGATCACCCGACCCCCAGGCGAACTCGGCGTAGATGTGTACCTCTGCGGTACCGATCTACGCCCAGTTCGGTGGTGGTCACCCGTGGATCGGGCCCTCGGCGTCGCGGAGCGACGGCGCCTTGCGGCCGGTGCGCAACGCGATGATCTCCGCGCAGATCGACACTGCGGTCTCCTCGGGCGTGCGGGCGCCGAGGTCGAGACCGATGGGAGCGAGGACGCGTTCGAGCCCGTCGTCGCCGACGCCGGCGTCGCGCAGACGTCGCGTCCGGTCGTCGTGCGTGCGGCGCGATCCCATCGCGCCGATGTAGCCGGCGCGGGTCGCGAGCGCGGCGACGACCGCCGGCACGTCGAACTTCGGGTCGTGCGTGAGTACGCACACCGCGTCGCGCGGCCCGAGGTCGGCGCCGACGGCGGCGAGGTGGCGGTCGGGCCAGTCGCACACCACGTCGTCGGCCAACGGGAACCGCTGCTTCGTGGCGAACACCGGCCGCGCGTCGCACACCGTCACGCGGTAGCCGAGCACCTTCGCGACCTTGACCAGCGCGGCGGTGAAGTCGACGGCACCGAAGATGATCATGCGGGGCGGCGGCGCGAACGACTCGACGAACACGGCAACGTCCTGCTGGCGCGCCTCGCCGTGCGGGCCGTAGTGACGCGTCGACGTCAGCCCGGCCTCGAGCTCGCCGAGTGCGTCACGGGCGACGACGCGATCGAGGTCGGGATCGCCCAGCGTGCCCATCGGCTCGCGCCCTGGGCACACGAGCAGCTTGGCGCCGAGGTCGGGGCCGTCGGTGACCGTCGCCAGCGCGACCGGCTCCTCTGCGCGCAGCGCGTCGCGGAGCGCCTCGTAGATCGTCACCAGTCGAGGGGCTCCACGAGCAGGTGGATCGTCCCGCCGCACGTGAGGCCGACGTTGAACGCGTCCTCGTCGGCGATGCCGTAGGTGACGATCTTGCGCTCGCCCGACGCGAGCACCTCGAGCGCCTCGGTGAGAACCGCGCCCTCGACGCAACCGCCCGACACCGACCCGGCGACCTCGCCGTCCTCGTTGACGACCATCGTGGCGCCCGGGTCGCGGGGGCCCGATCCCTCGACGCCGATCACCCGGGCGACGGCGACGCGCTTGCCCCTCGAGCGCCACCGCTCGACGTCGTTCAGCACTTCCTTCATGTTCCCGCGGGGGCTGCGCCCCCGAGCCCCATCGCCGGACGGCTCGCTGGCGCTCGCGCGCCCGGGGTTCGTTCACTGCGTTCACTCACCGACCGACCACCTCCACGAGCTCCTCGAGCGCGGCCAGGTTGTGGCCCTCGACGAAGTCGTCAACGTACGGGAGCGCCGCCGCCATCCCGCGGGCGAGCGGGGCGTAGCCGGGCGACGCCTTCAGCGGGTTCACCCACACGACGCGATGAGCGACGCGGGACAGCCGCGCCATCTGCTCGGCCATGACGCTCGGATCGCCCCGGTCCCACCCGTCGCTCAGGATGACGACGACCGCGCCGCGGGCCATGCCGCGTACGCCCCACGTGTCGTTGAAGGCGCGCAGACCCTCGCCGAGGCGCGTGCCGCCCGACCAGTCGGCGACCGCCGCGGCGGCGCGCGCCACCGCGGTGTCGGGGTCGCGTGAGGACAGCTCACGCGTGATCCGCGTCAGCCGGGTGCCGAGGGCGAACGCCTCGACCCGTGCCCGCCCCACGACGGCGGCGTGCAGGAAGCGGACGAGCGCGCGGGCGTACGGGTCCATCGACCCGCTCACGTCGCACAGCAGCACGATGCGGCGCGGGCGCGTCGACGGCTCGAGGAACCCGCGGCGGATCGGCTCGCCGCCCGTGCGCATGGCACGGCGGACCGTCACGCGGACGTCGGGGCGTCCGCGCCGGCGCGTCGACGGCCGCAGCCGGCGCGACTTCCGCAGCGCGCCGGCAAGTCGCAGGTCGGCCATGAGGCGGCGGGCCTCGTCGAACTCCGACGACGAGTACGCGGCGAAGTCCTTGTGGCGCAGCACCTCGTGCCCGCTGAAGCGCAGGGTGATCGTCGGACCCGACGCCTGCTCGCCGACCTCGGGCTCGGGGACCTGCGACTCGTCGTCGCCGGCGTCGATCGCCAGCGTCACGGACTCGACCGGGCGGGTGACGATTCCCACCGTCGCGTCGCCGAGCCAGAACGCGTCGAAGGCACGGTCGTAGACGCCGATGTCCTCCGGGCGCTTCACGAGCGTGGCCCGGCCCGCCCAGTAGACGCAGTCGCGGTCGTCCACGCCGACCTCGGCGAGCGCCTCGACGTACGTCGTGACCGACCCGGTCGGGACGTCCAGCCCCGCGCCGCGCAGGACGCGGGCGAACGCGACGGCGCGGGCGTCGGCCGTCGCCTCAGGCATCTCTGACGACTCGCGTCCCCGCGAAGCGGTCGTGGAGGCCGCGCCGCCACGGGTCGAAGAACACGGCGAGGTAGACGGCGAGCGTCCACGGCGCGCTGATCGACTGGAGCGCGGCCGACGGTGTGG
Organism: Acidimicrobiales bacterium; assembly: GCA_035700105.1. Classification (GTDB taxonomy): domain Bacteria; phylum Actinomycetota; class Acidimicrobiia; order Acidimicrobiales; family DASSOZ01; genus DASSOZ01. The sequence goes on along the minus strand of DASSOZ010000014.1, from coordinate 1,938 downwards.
CGATGAAGAGCTCGGGCACGACGACGCGCACGAACGCCTGCGCCGCGCTCGGGTTGCCGCGCTCGGCGACGGTGACGACGCGGATGCCCATCGCCCGCTTGCCGACCGTCGCGCCCCGCGCCGCCAGCTGCGGCACCTCGTACGCGATGGCGATGGCGAGCGCGAGCAGGCCGCCGAACACCGGCCGGTCCTGCGCGACAGCGAGCGCGAGCAGGTTCGGGACGAGGATGATGAGCCCGTCGATGAGCCGGGCGAGGAACCGCTGGCCGAGGCCGGCGACGTCGGGCGCCAGCCCGACCGGCGCCGACGGTTGCTGCGGCGTCTGGTCAGGCTCCACGGGCCACCGCCTCGCGCACGAGCTCGCCGACGCCGTGCGAGCGCACCCGCTCCTGGTCCTCGCGGTACTTCAACACCGACCCGAGCGTGGCGTCGACGGTGCCGGCGTCGAGCTCGCCGCGGCCGAGCACGGCGAGCGCCTGCGCCCAGTCGATCGTCTCGGCGACGCCCGGCGGCTTGTACAGCTCGAGACCGCGGAGCCCCTCGACGGCGGCGGCGACCTGGCGGGCGAGCCGTTCGGCGACGTCGGGGGCCCGAAGCCGGACGATCTCCACCTCCCGCGCGAAGTCGGGGTGCTCGACCCAGTGGTAGAGGCAGCGGCGCTTGAGCGCGTCATGCACGTCGCGTGTGCGGTTCGACGTCAGCACGACGAGCGGCGGCCGCTCCGCCCGGAACGTCCCGAGCTCGGGCACCGTGACTGCGTAGTCGGACAGGATCTCGAGCAAGAACGCCTCGAACTCGTCGTCGGCGCGGTCGATCTCGTCGACGAGCAGCACGGGCGACGTCACCGCGTCGTGGGCGATCGCCCGCAGCAGCGCGCGGCGCACGAGGAACCGCTCGGAGAACAGCTCGTCCTCGGCCGCCGCGGCCGCGTCGGCCCCCCGCGCCTCGGCCGCCTTCAGGTGCAGCAGCTGGCGCGAATAGTCCCACTCGTACACGGCCTGCGCGACGTCGATGCCCTCGTAGCACTGCAGCCGGATGAGCTCGCCGCCGGTCCAGCGCGACAGGACCTTGGCCACCTCGGTCTTGCCGACGCCGGCCTCGCCCTCGAGCAGCAGCGGCCGCTGGAGGCGCAGCGCCAGGAAGATCGCCGTGGCGAGACCGTCGTCGGCGAGGTAGCCGTGCTCGGCGAGCGCGGCCCGCAGGTCGTCGACGGAGCTGACGTTCACGTCATCGAGGCTAGAACGCTCACGATCGAATCAACGGATCGGTCGACGTCCTCCGCCGTGGTGCGCCAGCTGGACACCGAGATCCGCATCGCCGCCCGGCCCCGCCAGGTGGTGCCGCTCATCCAGCACACCCCGGCGTCCTGCACGCCGGCGATCACCCGCTGGGTCAGGTCGTCGGCGTCGCCGAACCGCACGAGGACCTGGTTCAGCGGGGGGTCCGGAGTGAGCACGTCGACGCCGTCGACCGCGCGCAACCGGTCGGCGAAGCGCGCCGCGTGCGCGCAGCACCGCTCGACGAGATCGGCGACACCGTTGCGCCCGAGCGACCGGAGCGCGGCGTAGACCGGGATCCCGCGGCCGCGCCGTGAGAACTCCGGCGTCCAGTCGACCGGGTCGCGGGGACCGTCGTCGCTGCTGTGCACGAGGTACGCGGCGTGGACGCCGAGCGCAGCGCGGTGCGACGCGGGGTGGGCGCAGAACGCCAGGCCGCAGTCGTACGGCACGTTGAGCCACTTGTGGCCGTCGGTGACCCACGAATCCGCCCGCTCGACCCCTTCCACGAGGTGGCGGCGAGCCGGCGACGCCGCCGCCCACAGCCCGAACGCGCCGTCGACGTGCACCCACGCGCCGGCCTCGTGCGCCACGTCGCACACCTCACCCAGCGGGTCGAAGACGCCGGTGTTCACCTCGCCCGCCTGCGCGCACACGATCG
>DASSOZ010000013.1:0-11880 GCA_035700105.1 Acidimicrobiales bacterium | reverse complement strand
GGGTACTTCTTCAACCTCTACCGGGGCAGGCCGTTGGTGCGCAAGGGCGGCGTGGTCATCATGAGCCACCCGACCCGGTGGGAGTTCCACCCCGTCCACCACCCCAGCTACATCGACTTCTTCGAGCAGGTGCTCTCAGAGACCGTCGACCCGATCGAGATCGAGAAGACCTACGAGGAGCGCTTCGCCACCGACGAGTGGTACCGCCACCTCTACCGCACGAGCCACGCCTACCACGGCGTCCACCCGTTCTACATGTGGTACTGGGGTGCCCACGCGCTGGCGCACCTCGGCGGCGTGATCGTCGTCGGCGGCGACGTCAAGGCCGTTCGCCGTCTGGGGTTCAAGCCGGCGTCGACGCTGCGCGACGCGCTGGAGATGGCCGAGGACGTCGTCGGGCGCGACCCGTCGATCACCCATCTGCACGCGCCCCCGCTGCTGCTGGCGGACGTGACGTGAAGCTGCCCGTCTCGATCAGACGCCCGCGGCTGCCGTTCCCGCTGGGCGCGCCGACGACGCCGTACGGCGTCGAGCCGCTGCCCGACGAGCCGACGCTCGGCGTGCACTACGACACGTCGTGGGCGCGCCGCGAGCCGGCTCGGTACGCACGCGGTGCGGTGATCGAGTACGTGATGCGGCCGCTGGTCGAGGTGCTGGCCTCGCCCGAGGTCGACGGCGCCGACCGCATCGAGGACGTCGACGCGCCGGTCATCTTCGCCGCCAACCACCACTCGCATCTCGACACGCCGCTCCTGCTGACGACGCTGCCGGCGCGGTTCCGCCATCGCTGCGCCGTCGCCGCCGCCGCCGACTACTTCTTCGATTCGCGGGTGAAGTCGGCGATGTCGGCGTTCGCCATGTGCGCGATCCCGATCGAGCGCAACCGCATCTCGCGCAGATCGGCCGACCTCGCCGCCCAGCTGCTCGACGCGGGGTGGAACCTCGTGATCTTCCCCGAGGGCGGCCGGTCACCCGACGGGTGGGGCCAGGACTTCCAGGGCGGCGCCGCGTACCTGTCCGAGCGGTGCGGCCGGCCGGTGGTGCCCGTGCACCTCGAGGGGACGCGCCGCATCCTCCGCAAGGGCGCGAAGCGACCGACGCCGTCGACGGTTCACGTCACGTTCGGTGCGCCGATGCGCGCCGACGAAAGCGAGAACGCCCGCCGGTTCGCCCAGCGCATCGAGCGCACCGTCGCCGCGCTGGCCGACGAGCAGTCGTCGGACTGGTGGATGGCGCGCAAGCGGGCGTGGGCCGGCGTGACGCCGGAGCTCAAGGGCCCCACGGGGTCGATCGGCGCGTGGCGCCGGGCGTGGGCGCTCGGCGACGAACGCCGCAAACGGCGCGAGCGCGTGTGGCCCTGATCCCCCGCTCCCCGGTTGCTTTCGGTGAGTTGGGCGCCCTCTAGCGGGCCCAACTCACCGAAAGCATCGATCAGCCGGGCGCGGCAGCCGCCAGCGCCTCCAGGCGGCGCCAGCGGGCGTCGACGTCGTCCTGCGCCTCGGCGAGCAGGCGCTCGGCGTCGTCGGGGCGGGATCGCAGCAGCTGCGAGAACCGCGTCTCGGCCAGGGCGAAGTCACGCACCGGCATCGACGGGGCGTGCGAGTCGAGGCGGAACCGCGCGTCGCCCCGCAGCGGAGCCGACGGGTCGTACCGGTACAGGGGCCAGTAGCCCGAACGCACCGCGTCCTTCTGGTGCGACATCGACGTCGACATCTCGATGCCGTGCGCGATGCACGTCGAATACGCGATCACGAGCGACGGCCCGGGCCACGCCTCGGCCTCGAGCAGCGCCTTCACCGTCTGCACGTCGTTGGCGCCGAGCGCGATCTGGGCGACGTACACGTGCCCGTACGCCATCGCGATCGCACCGAGGTCCTTCTTCGGCGTGCCCTTGCCGGCGGCCGCGAACTTCGCCACCGCGCCGCGCGGCGTCGACTTCGACGCCTGGCCGCCGGTGTTCGAGTACACCTCGGTGTCGAGCACGAGGACGTTGACGTTGCGGCCGGACGCGAGGACGTGGTCGAGGCCGCCGAAACCGATGTCGTACGCCCACCCGTCACCGCCGACGATCCAGAGCGACCGCTCGACGAGCTCGTCGGCCAGCGTGAGCAGCCGGCGCGACGCGGCGTTCGACGACCCGTTCAACCCGGCGAGCACCGTCTTCAGCGTCGCCACCCGTTCGCGCTGGTCGGCGATGCCCTCCTCCGTCGACTGGTCGGCGGAGAGGATCGCGTCCGCCAGCCCGTCACCGACGACCACCCGCAGCTGGTCGACGAGCGACCGGGCGAGGTCGTGCTGCACGTCGGCCGCGACACGCATCCCGAGACCGAACTCGGCGTTGTCCTCGAACAGTGAGTTCGCCCACGCCGGACCGCGCCCGTCGTCGTTCACCGACCATGGCGTCGTCGGCAGGTTGCCGCCGTAGATCGACGAGCAGCCGGTTGCGTTCGCCACCAGCAGCCGATCGCCGAACAGCTGCGACAGCAGCTTGAGGTACGGCGTCTCGCCGCACCCCGAGCACGCACCCGAGAACTCGAACAGGGGCTCGAGCACCTGCGAGCCCTTCACCGAGTCGTGCGCCAGTGCAGCCCTGTCGAGCGACGGCACCGCCTCGAAGATCTCCCAGCGCCGGCGCTCGTCGTCACGAGCGGACAGCGCGTCGACGAGATGCAGCGACCTGCGCGTGGGGTCGGTCTTCGACTTCGCCGGGCAGACGTCCACGCAGATGCCGCAGCCGGTGCAGTCGTCGGGTGCGACCTGGATCGACAGCAGGTGGCCCGGCAGGTCCTTCGACCGGAACGCCTTCGACTTCAGTCCCTCCGGTGCCGGACCCGCGAACACCTTCATGCGGATGGCCGCGTGCGGGCAGACGATGGCGCACTTGCCGCAGTCGATGCAGATCGACTCGTCCCATTGCGGGATCTCCTGTGCGATCGCCCGCCGCTCCCACCTCGCCGTGTCGGTCGGGAACGTCCCGTCGACGGGCAGCGCCGACACCGGCAGCAGGTCGCCCCCGCCCGCCATCATCACGGACGTCACCCGCTCGACGAATGACGGTGCGCCGTCGGGAACGAGCCCGCGCCGAGCGACACCGCCGGCGCCGACGACGGCGGTGGCGACATCGACGCGATGCAGCGCGTCGAGTGACCGGTCGATGGCGTCGATGTTCTTGGCGACGACCTCGGGGCCGCGCTTCGCGTACGTCTTCGCCACGGCCGCCTTCAGCGCCGCGATCGCGTCCTCCGCCGGCAGGATCCCCGACAGCTCGAAGAACGCCGGCTGCATCACCGAGTTGATGCGCCCCGGCAGACCCACCTCGCGCGCGACGCGGTGGGCGTCGATCACCCACAGGTCGATCGACTTGTCGACGATCTGCTGGTGCACCTCGGCCGGAAGGTGCGACCACACCTCGTCGGGGCCGTACGGCGCGTTGAGCAGGAACGTCGCGCCCCGCTCGGCGACGCCGAGGACGTCGAGTCGCTCGAGCAGCGCGAACTGGTGACAGGCGACGAACCCGGCGTGCTGCACGAGGTACGTCGACGTGATGGGCGATGGCGAGAACCGCAGGTGGCTGATCGTCGTCGACCCCGACTTCTTCGAGTCGTAGACGAAGTAACCCTGGGCGAACAGGTCGGTCTGCTCGCCGACGATCTTCACCGACGTCTTGTTGGCGCCGACGGTGCCGTCACTACCGAGGCCGTAGAAGACGGCGCGCACCGGGGCGCGGTCGGTGACGAAGTCGTCGTCGACGGCGAGGCTTCGATGCGTCACGTCGTCGACGATCCCGACGGTGAAGTGGCGGATGGGGCGGGCGGCGAGCGGCTCGCGGAGCGCAGCGGCGGCCATCGCCGGCGTGAACTCCTTCGAGGCCAGCCCGTACCGCCCGCCGATCGTCGCCGGCACCGGGCGGCCCGACTCGGCGAGCGCGGCGACGACATCCGTGTAGAGCGGCTCGCCGACCGCGCCCGGCTCCTTCACGCGGTCGAGGACGACGACGGAGCGGACCGACGCCGGCAACGCGGCGGCGAACGCGTCCGTCGGGAACGGTCGGTACAGACGCACGACCGCGACGCCGACCTTCTCCCCCCGGTCGGTGAGCTCGTCGACGGCCTCGGTGGCGGCGCCGGCGCCCGAGCCCATGACGACGAGCACCCGCTCGGCGTCCGGCGCGCCGTGGTAGTCGACGAGCGAGTAGCGCCGGCCGGTGGCCTCGAACAGCTTGTCCATCTCCCCCTGCACGATGCCGGGCAGCGCGTCGTAGAACGGGTTCGCCGCCTCGCGCGCCTGGAAGAAGACGTCGGGGTTCTGCGCCGAGCCGCGCAGCACGGGCGCATCCGGCGTCAGGCCGCGGGCGCGGTGGGCGGCGACGAGCGACTCGTCGACGAGGGCGCGGAGGTCGAACTCGTCGAGCACCTGGATCTTGTCGACCTCGTGGCTCGTGCGGAAGCCGTCGAAGAAGTGCAGGAACGGCACGCGGGATCGCAACGTGGCGAGGTGCGAGACGAGCGCGAGGTCGTGTGCCTCCTGCACCGACGACGAGGCGAGCAGCGCGAAGCCCGTCGTGCGCGCCGCCATGACGTCGCTGTGGTCGCCGAAGATCGAGAGCGCGTGCGTGGCGAGGGCGCGGGCGGCGACGTGGATGACCGCAGGCGTCAGTTCGCCGGCGATCTTGTACATGTCGGGCAGCATGAGCAGCAGGCCCTGCGACGACGTGAACGTCGTGCCGAGCGCCCCTTTCTGCAGCGCGCCGTGCAGCGCACCGGCAGCGCCGGCCTCGCTCTGCATCTCGACGACCGTCGGGACGGTGCCGAAGAGGTTCGGCGTGCGCGCGCTCGCCCACGCGTCCGCCAGCTCCCCCATCGACGACGCCGGGGTGATCGGGTAGATGGCGATCACCTCGCTGAGCGCGTATGCGATCAGCGCCGCGGCCTCGTTCCCGTCGACACACTCCCATCGGGCCATGGTTCGACGGTACGAACCGGCCGCATCGGTCGAGCAGGGCCGAACGACCTGTCGAACCTGCCGTATGGCCGCTCCGGGCGGCGGGTAGCCGTGGCCACGATGTCGGCGGAGCAGGGACGAGTACCCGAACCGCTCGGCGACTGCGCGCACTGCCAGAGTGCAGGGAGCGTCAGCGCCGGGCGTTGCCAGATCTGCGACTGGGAGCCGGCAGCGGTTGCGCCGCCGCCTGAGCCCGTGCGGGTCACGGTCGACCCGCCGGTGGGCGGGACGCTCACGACGACCGGCGGGTAAGAGGCGGCCATGCGCTTCCGTCTGGGTGTCGTGACAGGGTTCGCCGCCGGCTACTACCTCGGGGCCAAGGCCGGCCGGGAACGCTACGAGCAGATCAACCGCACCATCCGCAGGATCCAGGGCTCCGACGCGTACGAGACCGCGATGGAGAAGGTCCACGAGGCGACCTCGGTCGCGTCGGACAAGGTGCGCGACGTGATGTCGCACACCGACGACGGCCGGGCGCCGACGCTCCCCGACCCCTGGCCGGAGACCGCCCGCCCGTAGCGGTCGCGCTGCGAGGATGGGTGATCGGCGGCGGAATTCGCCGCCAATCACCCGTTCTCGGGCAGTCGCCGGCTACTACTCCTCGTCGAGGTAGTCCCGCAGCTTCTGGCTGCGGATGGGGTGGCGCAGCTTCGCCAGGGTCTTCGACTCGATCTGGCGGATGCGCTCGCGCGTGACGCCGAACTCCCTGCCGACCTCTTCGAGCGTGCGGGCCTGACCGTCCTCGAGCCCGAACCGCAGGCAGACGACTCGCCGCTCGCGCTCGGTGAGCTCGTCGAGTGCCTCCGAGACCGCCTCGTGCAGCAGCGCCCGGGCGGCGGCATCGGCGGGGGCGATCGCCTCCTGGTCCTCGATGAAGTCGCCGAGGTGGGAGTCGTCCTCCTCGCCGACGGGTGTCTCGAGCGACACCGGCTCCTGGCTGATGCGCATGATCTCGCGCACGCGGGCCGGCGTCATCTCGACCTTGTCGGCGAGCTCCTCCACCGTCGGATCGCGCCCGAGGTCCTGCACCATCTGGCGCTGCACGCGCATCACCTTGTTGATCGTCTCGACCATGTGGACCGGGATGCGGATCGTGCGGGCCTGGTCGGCGATCGCGCGGGTGATCGCCTGGCGGATCCACCACGTGGCGTAGGTCGAGAACTTGAAGCCCTTCGTGTAGTCGAACTTCTCGACGGCCCGGATGAGGCCGAGGTTGCCCTCCTGGATGAGGTCGAGGAAGAGCATCCCGCGCCCGACGTAACGCTTGGCGATCGACACCACGAGCCGCAGGTTCGCCTCGATGAGCGACTTCTTGGCGACGTGCCCGTCGACGACGAGCTCGGCCACACCCTTGCGGGCGTCGTCGGACAGCTCGGCGTCGGGATCGTCGAGCTGCTGGCGGGCGAACTCGCCGGCCTCGATGCGCTTGGCGAGGTACACCTCCTGCTCGGCGGTGAGCAGCGAGACCTTGCCGATCTCCTTGAGGTACATGCGCACGGGGTCCGACGACGCACCTGCGTGTTGCGTGCGGAGGTCGTCGCGGGCGTCGAACCGCCGAGGAGCCGGTGCCGGCTTGGTGGCCGGCGCGCGCACCTCGGTGGTGACACCGACGCTGCCCTTCGGTTGCGCCGGCGACGATGCGACGTCGACGGCGACGCTGGCGAGCGCGTCGTCGTCGTTCAGATCCTCGTCCGGCTCGGCCTCTTCGATCGTGATGCCGTCCGCTTGCAGACGCTCGCGATAGGTGACCATGAAGAACTCGAGCGCCTCGACGGTCTTGAACACGGCGAGGACGTCGTCCTGCGACAGCGAACCCTGGGCGCGACCCTTCGCCAGCAACCCCTCGATCTGGAACTCGGCCGGGAAGACGGCCGCCGGTGCGATCGCCGCGCCCTCGGTCATCGCTGCTCCTCAAAGCGGTCGGTGAGCCAGGGTACCAACTGCTCGATGGCGTCGAGCGCGGTGTTCGATTCGCGCAACTCCATCGTGCGCAACTTCAGCCAGCCCATGATCGGCGCGTACGCCGCGGCGTCGTCGGCGACGCGTGCTTCCGCTTCGAGCTCCGCGACGACCTCGCTCGTGCGCGCGTCGACGAGACGCGCCGCGACATCGGCGGGATCGGCTTCGCTGTCCTCGACGGCGAGACGCTGCAGCAACGTCGCCGCTCCGGGATCGGCTTGCTCGACCGCGTCGTGCACGTTGTCGGACGCCGCGAGCGCGCGATACGCGGCGAGGTTGCGGTCGTCGGCGAAGAGCACGTCGGCGAGCAACGGCAGCATCGCGTCGCGATCTCGGATCGCGAGACGAAGCGCCTCGACCTCGGGGCTGTCGCGATCCTCGACGCGCGCCGCTGCTCGTGGTTCCCGCACCGTCGCGCGGCCGCGGCGCATGACGTGCTCGAGCTCCTCGAACGACATGTCGAGCATCGCCGCCGCCCGCCCGAGGTACTCGTTGCGCACGACCTCGTTCGGGTGCTCCTTGATGAGCGCGGCGACGCCCTCTGCGGCGTGCGCCCTGCCGGTCGGCGAGCGGAGGTCGGCGCGGGCGAGGAGGCGGTCGACGCGGAACGACAGGAACGGCTTCGCCGCCGCGACTGCGGTCTTGAGCGCGTCGGGGTCGGTGCGGGCGACGTCGGCGGGGTCGCTCCCGGGCGGGAGCGCAGCGACGGCGATGTCGACCTCGTAGCGGCGCTCCCACTCGTAGAAGCGCTCGGCCGCCGCCTGCCCGGCGGCGTCGGCGTCGTAGGCGAGGACGACGCGCCGGGTGAAGTTCTTCAGCGTGCGGAAGTGCTCGTCGGCCAGCGCCGTACCGCACGTGGCGACCGCCCGCGGCACGCCGGCGAGGGCGAAGCCGATGACGTCGGTGTACCCCTCGCAGACGATGACCTCGTCGGCGTTGACGACGTCGTTCTTCGCCCAGTTGAGGCCGTAGAGCGTCCGGCTCTTCGAGTAGAGCGCCGTCTCCGGCGAGTTCTTGTACTTCGGCCCCTCGGTGCCGCCGATCGCCCGTCCGCCGAACGCGACCGGTTGTCCCTGCACGTTGAAGATCGGGAACATGACCCGACCGCGGAACGCGTCGGTCTGCCGGCCGATGCGGTTCTTGTAGCCGAGGCCCGTCCCCTCGAGGACCTCGTCGGGCAGGCGCAGCGACGACGCCAGCGCCGACCACTCGTCGGGCGCCCACCCGAGCCGGTACCGCTCGACGACGTCGCGGTCGTACCCCCGCCCGCGCAGGTAACCCCGCGCCGGCCCGGCGTCGGCGGCGGTCAGCAACCGCTGGTGGTACCACTCGACCGCCTTCTCCATCGCCTCGACGAGCTGCGCCCGCTTCTGGCGGTCCTGGTTCGCCGACGCGTCGTCGTACGTGAGCTCGATGCCGACGCGGCTCGCCAGCTTCTCGACCGCCTCGACGAAGTCGAGGTGCTCGACCTCGCGCACGAACGTGATGACGTCGCCCTTCGCCGAGCAGCCGAAGCAAAAATAGAGCCCTTCTTCGGCGTTGATCGAGAACGACGGCGACTTCTCGGCGTGGAACGGGCACAGGCCCACGAACCGGCGACCGACGCGGCGCAGGGCGATGTGCTCCGACGCGATCGCCACGAGGTCGGACTGCTGGCGGACCCGGGCGATGTCGTCGGCAACGATCCCCATCGCGCGCCTACGCGTGCCGCGACGGGAGGTGGACGCGCTCGAAGTCGCGGAGCGCGTACTCGTCGGTCATGCCCGCGACCCAGTCGAACGCGGTGAACCCCGGCGGGAGCTCGTGCGCGCCGTCGTCCGAGAGGTAGTGCTCCATCAACCGGGACAGCACGAACACGGCGCGGCGTTCCTGGTCCTTCTGGACGTACACGTGCGAGAACATGAACCGGCGCAGCTCGTGCATCGCCGACGCGACGACATCCGACATCGTGATCGACGCGAGCCCGCAGTCCGACGACGCGTCGATCAGGTCACCGACGAGCGCGTCGTACCGCTCCCCCATCGAACCGCCGAGCACGTCGTGCACGACCGACGGGAGGTCCGCCTCGGTGATGACGCCGGCCCGGATGGCGTCGTCGACGTCGTGCGACAGGTAGGCGATGCGGTCGGCGTAGCGAGTCACCTGACCCTCGAGCGTCGACGGCAGCGGGCGGTGCCACGTGTGGTTGACGATGCCGTCGCGCACCTCCCACGTGAGGTTGAGGCCCTCGAGGACCTCGACGACGCGGAGCGACTGCAGCGCGTGCCGCCACGGCGAGCCGTCGGGCGTGAACGACGACAGCGCGACCTCGCCCATGTGCCCGAACGGCGTGTGGCCGAGATCGTGCCCGAGCGCGATCGCCTCGCACAGGTCCTCGTTGAGGCGCAGCGCGCGGGCGATCGTCCGGGCGACGCCGGTGACCTCGAGCGTGTGGGTCAGGCGCACGCGGTAGTGGTCGCCCTCCGGCGCGAGGAACACCTGCGTCTTGTCCTTGAGGCGGCGGAACGCCTTCGAGTGCACGATGCGGTCGCGATCGCGCTGGAACTCGGTGCGGTACGCCGATGGCTCGACGGGCGTGTCGCGGCCCTTGCACGTGGCGGCGCGGGCCGCGCCGGGGGCGAGGTGCTCGTCCTCCCACTGCTCCCAACGCGCCCGGGGCTCCACCGCCGGCGACGGTACCAGCGGGGTGTGACGATCAGGCCGGTGTCGCCTGCCCCATGATCAGCGTGAGGAACTTGGCGAACAGGCCCTCCGGCACGCGTTCCGGGTCGTTCAATGCCATCAGGTCGAGCCCGCTGCCGAGGGCGAAGAGCCCGGCCGCCAGCTCCGTCGCGGGCAGCGGCAGGGTGAGTCCCCGCTCCTTCGCCTGCTGCTCCATCAGCGCCGCCATCGCGTCCTGGAGATCGCGATCGCCCCTGTACATCGGGACGGAGTCCGGGTTGCGGGCGCGATGGATCGAGAACTCCAGGCCGAGAAGGAACATGTCGCGTTCGCGATCCCACACCGCACGGAACAGGGCCTCGGCCTGGGCCGCCTGTTCAGGGACAGGCGCATCGGGGTCGACCTTCGCGGCGATCTCGCCGAGCGGCTTGTCGAGCCGCTCCTTCAGGAGGGCATCGATGAGGTCGTCCTTGCCGGCGAAGTTCGAGTACACCGCGCCCTTCGTCAGGCCGGCCTCCTCGGCGACCTCGTCGAGCGAGGCGGCGACGAGACCCTTCCGGGCGAACACCGCGGCGGCGGCGTCGAGCAGACGGGCACGGGTCTGTGCCTTCTTCTCCTCGCGCCGGCCCATGCCGACGATCATGCCGGACGGCGAACCCCCTCGACGCGCACCGCGGAAGCGTCGTCGCCCCGATCGACGTCGTCCTCGACGGAAGCCGCCAAGGCGTCCAGCCACCGCTCGAACCGCAACGTACGGATGATCCAGCCCACCGCCTCGGACGCCTCGTCCACGGCGCACCTCCCCAGTCGGATACTGTCCAGTATCTGATACCGGACGGTATCCGTCAAGGCCCACCGTTGACTTTTCGCGCAGAATCCGCCCGGAGAGGGCGGATTCCGCGAAAAAGTCGGGGGGTTCGCCGGTCGCCGGGTTCGTCAGGCGGTGCCGCCCGGTCCCCCACCAGCGCCGAGCACGGCCTGCGCCGCCGCCAGCCGGGCGATCGGCACGCGGAAGGGCGAGCACGACACGTAGTCGAGCCCGGCCTCGTAGAAGACGGCGATCGACTCGGGGTCGCCGCCGTGCTCGCCGCACACGCCGAGCTTCAGCGACGGCTTGGCCTTGCGGCCCCGCTGGGCGCCCAGCTTCACCAGCTCGCCCACGCCCCGTTCGTCGACGGTCTCGAACGGGTTCCGCTTGAGGAGCCCGTGCTCGAGGTACGCGTCCATCATCCGGCCCTCGACGTCGTCACGGGAGAACCCGAGCGTCATCTGCGTGAGGTCGTTGGTGCCGAACGAGAAGAAGTCGGCGACGAGCGCGATGTCGTCGGCGCGCAGGCACGCCCGCGGCGTCTCGATCATCGTGCCGATGGACACGTCGAGCTTCTTCTTCGACTTCTTCTGGACCTCGTCGATCGCCGCCTGGCACCACTCCCGCGCCATGGTGAGCTCCGGCTGCGTGATCGTCAGCGGGATCATGATCTCGACGACCGGGTTGCCGCCCTTCTTCACCCGCTCGGCCGCGGCCTGCATCAACGCCCGCACCTGCATCGCGTACAACCCGGGCTTGATGACACCGAGGCGCACACCGCGCGTGCCGAGCATCGGGTTGAACTCGTGCCACGCCTGCGCGGCGTTGAACAGGTCCTCCTCCTCCGAGGTGAGACCCACGGTCGCCCGCTTGATCGCCAGCTCCTCGGTCGACGGCAGGAACTCGTGCAGCGGCGGGTCGAGCAGACGGACCGTCACCGGGAGCCCGTCCATCGCCTCGAGGATCTCCTCGAAGTCGGCCTTCTGCGCGACGCGCAGCTCCTCGAGCGCCTTCTCCTCCTCGAGCGGCGTGTCGGCCAGGATCATGCGGCGCACGATCGGCAGCCGGTCCTCGCCGAGGAACATGTGCTCCGTGCGGCACAGACCGATGCCCTCGGCGCCGTAGTTGCGGGCGTTCGTCGCGTCGGGCCCGTTGTCGGCGTTCGCACGGACGCCCAGGCCGCGGTGTTTGCCGTCGCCCCGGCGGATCTCGTCGGCCCACTCGAGGATCGTGGTGAACTCCGCCGGGGGTGCGGCCGACGAGAGCGCGACCTCGCCGAGCACGACCTCGCCCGTCGTGCCGTCGAGCGAGATGTAGTCGCCCTCGTGGACCACGTAGTCGCCGGCGACGAAGCGCTTGTCGCGGATCTTCACCGACTCGGCGCCGACGACGGCCGGCGTGCCCCACCCGCGGGCGACGACGGCGGCGTGGCTGACGAGGCCGCCGCGCGA
>DASSOZ010000012.1:0-9645 GCA_035700105.1 Acidimicrobiales bacterium | reverse complement strand
GCGAGCTCTACGCCGGGCCGGTGTCGCTCTGCGTCGGCTCGCTCGAGTCGTGCCTCGAGCGGTGGACCGACGCGATCGCGCATCTCGACCAGGCGGTGGACGAGACGTCCGCGCTGGGGGCGCGCTCGTGGCGGGCGCGCTCGCTGTTGCGCTTGGGCGAGGCGCTGATGGCGTCCGGCGAGGAGGGCCGCGCACACGATGTCCTCGCCGACGCCCGTCGAGAGGCCGAGGCGCTCGGCATGTCCGCCGTCGCCCGCCGCGCGACAGAGGCCGTCCCTTCCTCTTAGGGGATCGAGGGACGGCCCCACGCGCGCTGGGCGTCGTTTTCCCGAGAGTCCCCCCCTCCGGCACCGCCGCCCGCTGCCCCCGAGAATGTTCGAATCCACCGCCCCCGGTCCATAGGTCGAATGCACTAGTGAGGTGTCAACGGGGTGTCCACTGACCCGCCGATCCACGTCGAGTTCAACGAGACGGACCCGACCCCTGTGCTCCCGTACTTCGCCGACCTGGTCGCGGCGGGCGCGGGATGGATCAACTTCGAGCCCGGCTACGACTCCGAGGATGCGCCGCCCGAGCGGTCGCTGTTCGGCCTCGTGTTCAGCGCCCGCGGCCCGGAGATCCCGCTGTGCACGTGGGTACCGGCGCAGGCAAAGCGGCGGGGGTTCGTCGAGCCGCAGTCCATCGGTGTGCAGCACGGCGCCGGCGGGAAGGCGGTCGACAAGCTGGCGGCGCGCGGCGTCGACGTCCCCGCGGGGTGGCGGGTCATGCAAGACCACTCGCGCCGCGGGCTCGTACTCGCCGTCCCCGACTCCGTCGAGCCGGCAGCGATCGTCGAGTGGCTGATCGAGGCCGGCACCGCGCTGTGCCCGATCCAGCTGTCGGGTTGGTGGCGGGCGGCGGTGCACGAGCCGCGCTGACTGCTACGTGCAGCTCGTCGGCGCCGGCTTCCCGGCGACGCGGTCGGCGATGTACGACTCGATCTCGGCCAGCGCCAGCGGGATGACGCCGGTGTGCGTCGCACCCGGATACGTCTTGCGGTACGCGGTCGTGCCGTTCCTGCAGTAGCGGTCGAGGACGAGCTTCGACGCGATGACGGGGATCTGCTCGTCGGCCTCACCGTGGTACATGAAGACCGGCACCTTCGTCGCCCGCACCCCGGGGCTGTTCTCCTCGAGGACCGACGCGAACGGCTCGGTCGTGCCGGGGTCGGCCTTCATGTAGAGGTTGGGGTCCTTGCCGCGGTACCCGTTGACGATCTCACTGCTGCACGAGTCGGCCGCCTTCTCCACGGCGGCGATGCCGTCGGGCGTGAAGATCGCCGACTCGTCGAGCTCGGGGTACGCGGCGTGGAAGCCGGCGGCGGCCATGAAGATGTAGCCGAAGAACGGGCTCGTTCGCAGCGCGGTGCCGAGCAGCTTGAGCTCGCTGGCGGGCGCGCCGGCGACCGCGCCGGCGAGGTTCGCGTCGGGCGCGTACGTCGGCGCCAGCTCGGCGGTGAGCAGCGCGGCGCCGCCGCCCTGCGAGTGACCCCAGACGACGGACGTCGACCGTGCGGTCGCGCCGAGGTCGTTGTCGCCGCTGAAGCGCTGCGCGGCGCGGATGCTGTCGAGGACGTCGCGGCCCTCGCTGAGCCCGACGGCATACGGGTGGACACCCGGCGTGCCGAGCCCCGCGTAGTCGGTGGCGACGACGACGTACTTGTCCAGGAGGCCCCGGGTGATGCCGGACGCCTCGCCACGGGCCGGGTCCTCGACGTACTGCTTCGACGGCGCGCACCGGTCGCCGAGGCCGGTCGTCCCGTGGGCGTAGGCGAGGATCGGCGTCGGGCCGCCGCCGCCGGCGGGTGGCGTGGCGGGTGCGAACAGCAGGGCCGACACCGCCGTGGGGTCGCCCTTCACCGTGGTCGAGCGGTACAGGATCCGCCACGCCCTCGTGCCCTCGGGCGCGGTGACGGTGCCGGCCCAGATCACGTCGCCGGGCTTGCCGGGCGGGAGCGGGTCCGGCGGCTGGTAGAACGCGTCGCCGGCGGGGGCCGTCAGCTCGGTGGTCGTGGTGCCGGTGGTCGTCGAGGTGCTCGACGCGGCCTGGGTGGAGTCGTCGTCGGAGGAGCAGCCGGCGGCGACGAGCGCGGCGAGAACGAGGGCAGCAGCGAGGCGGCGCACGGATCGAGTCTTGCCTGTCACAGGGTCCCGGTACGGTCAGGGGCGATGGCACCCGAGCTCGGACGCAGCGTCGTCGTCGCGCCCGGGCAGCCGGCGCCGCCGGCGTGGTCGTCGTGCGAGCGGGTGGCCGGCGACGACGTCGACGCGCTCGAGTCGGCGTGGCGGTCGCGCCGTCCGGTCGTCGTCGACGGCGCCGTCGCCTTTGCAGACGACGAGGTCGAGCGGCGGGCGGTGTGGCGGCTCGACCCGTCGTTCTCGTTCGAGGGCGAGCGGCTGGCGCACGCCACGTTCTCGAACGCGTACGACGCACGCGGACCCGGCGGCGATGCCGCGCCGGTGTGGCCGTGGGACGACGTCGTGGACGGGGGGCCGCTCGAGTTCCGTGCCGGTGTCGTCCCGCGCGTGTCGGCGCTGGCCGGCTCGCTCGTGCCGTTCGCGTCGAACGAGTGCGACGCCGACCTCGCGCCCGACCAGCTCGCGGCGGTGACCCATCCCGGGGGCGCGGCGCGCATCATCGCGCCGGCCGGCTCGGGGAAGACGCGCGTGCTCACCGAGCGGGCGCGCCACCTGTTGCGGCGGTGGAACATCCCCGGGCGCGCCGTCACGCTCGTCGCGTTCAACAAGCGGGCCGCCGACGAGATGGTCGAGCGGACGACCGACCTGCCCGAGCTCAACGTGCGCACGCTCAACTCGCTCGGGTTGTCGCTCGTGAACCGTTCGCGTCGCGTGACCACGATCGAGGAGCGCGACGTGCGGTCGATCCTCGACTCGCTGGTCGACCTGCCGCGGCGGGCGAACACCGACCCGGCCGCCGCGTGGATCGAGGCGCTGTCCGCGGTCCGGCTCGGGCTCGTCGACCCCGCGGTCGTCGAGGGTGAGTTCGGCGGTGACGTCGACGGCCTGCCCGACGTGCTCGAGCGGTACCGGCGGGTGCTGTTCGAACGCGGCCTGGTCGACTTCGACGAGCAGATCTACCGCGCCATCAAGATCCTGCTGACGGACCCGTCGGCGCGGCGGGCGGCGCGGGCGTCGTGCCGGGTGCTGCTCGTGGACGAGTTCCAGGACCTCACGCCCGCGCACCTGCTGCTCATCCGGTTGCTCGCCGGTCCGGACGGGTGCGTGTTCGGGGTGGGCGACGACGACCAGACGATCTACGGGTACTCGGGCGCGTCGCCGTCGTGGCTGATCGACTACCGCCGCTACTTCCCGACCGCCGGTGAGCACCCCCTGCAGGTGAACTACCGCTGCCCGGCGCCGGTGGTCGACGCCGCCCGCACGCTGCTGACCCACAACCGACAGCGGGTCGAGAAGACGATCGTCGCATCGGTGTCGGCGGCCGCCGACGCGTCGACGCTGACGATCGTCGACAGCGGCGACGACCCGCTGTCGGCGACCGTCGAGCGGGTGTCGTCGCTGGTCGAGTCGTCGGGTGTGGCGCCGAGCGACGTCGCGGTGCTGACGCGGGTGAACGCGTCGCTCGCACCGGTGCAGGTGGCGCTGGTGCACCACGGCGTGCCGGTGCGGGCGGCGATCGACGAGTCGTACCTGTCGCGCGGCGGTGTCGTCGCCGCGCTCGCGTGGCTGCGGCTGGCGGTGGGTGGCTCGTCGCGCCTCGTGGGTGCGGACGTCGCGCTCGCAGCCCGCCGTCCGTCGCGCGCGCTGTCACCGAAGGTGATCGAGTGGATGTCCGAGCAGCGGTCGGTGCGCGACCTCGAGCGCCTGGCGGGGCGGGTGGGCGCCCGTGACGAGAAGAAGATCCTGACGTTCGTCGACGACGTGACGGTCGTGCAGTCGGTGGCGTCGTCGGGCACGACCGCCGACGTGCTGCGCGCTGTGCGCGATCGCGTCGGGCTCGACCAGGCGATGCAGGTGCTCGAGGGGTCGCGCCGGCGCCTGGACCGCTCGGCGCAGACCGACGACCTCGACGCGCTCGTCGCCGTGGCCCGGCTGCACCCGGCGCCGGACGGGTTCGAGCCGTGGTTGCGCGCCTCGCTGGCGGCGCCCGGATCGCCGGACGGCGTGCTGCTGGCGACGATCCACTCGGTGAAGGGACGGGAGTGGCCGCACGTCGTCGTGCACGATGCGTCGGCCGGCCTGCTCCCCCACCGCTTGGCCGACGACGTCGAGGAGGAGCGCCGCGTCTTCCACGTCGCGCTGACCCGGTGCTCGTCGTCGGTGACGATCGTGACCGGCGACGCGCCCTCGCCGTTCGTGCGCGAGCTGTTCGAGGAGTGGACGCCGTCACGCCCGCCGGTGCGTGCGGCCGCCGCCGTTGTGCCGGCTTCGTCTGCGTCCGCCGCAGCCCGCGAGGAGCCGGTCGTCGTCGCTGCCGTGGGGCTCGAGATCGAGCACGGCGGTCACCGCTCGACGATCGTCGCCGTCGACGACGAGGGCGCTCTCGTCGAGCTCGGGCGCGCACGGCTGCGGGTCCCCTTCGGCGCGACCGTGCGCGTCGACGGCCGCCTGGCGACGCTCGCCCCCGAGCCGCCGCCGGTCGTGATCGTCGAGCGCGCCCGTGACGCGCTCCGTGCATGGCGCCTCGAACGCTCACGTGCGATCGGCAAGCCCGCGTTCGTCGTGTTCTCGGATGCAACGCTCGATGCGCTGGCGACGGCGATGCCGTCGTCGGTCGTCGCGCTGTCGCGCATCAAGGGCATCGGCCCGGCCAAGCTCGAGGCCTATGGCGACGACATCCTCGCCGTCCTCGACGGCGTGCGAGGCGGGTGACGTACCCTGATCACCGGATGTACCAGCGCCTGCGGGCCGAGCTCCATACGACGCTTCGGTCGCAGCTGCTCGCAATCACGACGGCGAACACGGCGCTCGTCGGCCTGGTGATCGCCGCCTCGCAACTGCACTGATCAGCCCCAGCCTGCGTGTAGCCGCGGCTCGTACCCCGCGACGAGTGTGCGCACGATCGACGGCGGCGTGATCACGTCGACGACACCGGAGGGCCGGCCCGGCGAGCGGTCGGCGTAACCGTCGACGGTCCAGCGCCGGGCGACGCCGCCGGTGAGGAGCGCCGGTGCGCCGTCCACGTCGATCATCGTGCCGTCGGGGAGGTCCTCGACACGGGCGCGGTGCAGCAACGCGCCGGCGCGCGTCGGGCGCTCCGGCTGTAGCAGCGCGTCGAGCGCGGCGGCGGTCGGTCGGGACGGCAGGCCGTTCCCCGCGGCGAACGCGTCGGCGAAGCGCACGAAGTCGGCGCGACGGCACTCGACGCACGGGCGGTGACCGCACGCCAGGGCGGTGGCCTCGTCGAGGAAGAACAGCTCGGTGTACCGCCCCGGCTGCAGCAGCGGCGACCGGCGCCGGCCCTTGAACGACAGCTGGCACGCGATCCACCGCGGCCCGACGGCCCACCGCACGATGCGACCGGCGTCGTCGTGCAGGCAGCCGCGGTTGCCGAACAGCGTCGCCGCCCGAGACCGCGACGCGGTCAGCGTCCCGTACGGCGTCACCCGGTTCTGCAGCGGCACGCCGTCATGCAAGCGCGAACGCGGCGAGGTGCACGAGCGTGCCGTCCCAGCGCAGTCCGGTCGCCACCACGTCGTCGCCCCGCACGTGGACCTCTTCCCCGAGCCCGACGCCGGGGGTGACCGAGACGTCGGCCGCCGCCAGTCGTGCGAGGAACCCGTCGACGTCGGCCCCGCCGACCGCCCCGTCGACCGCGTCGACCGCCGGCCGGTCACCGTCGACGACCGCGTCGAGGGCGTACCCCGCCATCAGCGAGTTCCAGTAGAGGGCGAGCGTCTCCGGGCGATCGAACACGTCGACCGCTCGCACGACACCGTCGATCGCGACGACGACCCCACGCTGACCGTCGAGCGGACGCGTCCCGCCGACGAGGCGCGACACGTCGACCGACCGGGCGCGGTGCACGTCCTCGAGCGCGTGCGTCTCGGACGGCGCGCCCGCCCGGACCTCGAACCCGGCGACCGTCGACCACACCGCCGCCTGGTCGCTGTACCGCCCGCGCCCGCCCCGCACGTTGTCGGCGACGGACCGCGTCTTGTCGAGCCGCACCTGCATCGGCGCGTGGCGTCCGGAACGCGCGGTCCGCTGCGGCGCGCCCCACCGCCCCGCCTCGACGCACGACACCGGGATCCGCGTCCGCGCCCCCGGCGCCAGCAACACGGTGACGTTGAGCGTGCGGTTCTGCTTCGCGCCGAGCAGCGTCTCGCCCTCGGCGAGCAGCACCGGCACCTCGCCCGCCGTCTCGACGAGCAGCTCCGGCACGGTCGCTCCCGAGTCGACCTCGCGCACGGCCAGCACACCCGCCGTCGCCGCCGCCGGCCCGGCGACGTAGGGCGCCGCCGGCGGCGCGTCGGAGAACAACGGGTACAGCGCGAGCCGCCCGCGGGTCAGCGGGCGGCCGGTCGTCAGGTCGAGGAGCGCAGGCATGACCGGTGGTACGCCCCCGCCGTGACCGTTGCCGGCCGCCGGCGCCCGGCGCTACCGTCCGCCCCGAGCGCTTCCCCCGTTCGCCAGTCGCATCGCAACGCGAAGGGAAGCGCCCCATGTCCGAGCCCACGCTGCTCGACGCCCTGCTCCACATCATCGACGCCGCCGCGGACGACGACGGCTACGACCAGCCGGCGACGCTGTGGTTCGCCGCCGCCGACCCGACCGGCCCCGACCCGGACGGCATCACGATCGGTCACAAGGTCGTCGACGGCCATCCGTACGACCACCTGCTGGGCTTCACCGCGCCCGACGAGTGGACGGTCCTCGGCGTCACGTGCTGCGGTTGGGTCGGCTCGCTCGACAGCGAGCTCCCGCCGAGCATGCAGGAAGGCCGGCGACGCATCCGCCAGACGTTCCTCGTCGGCCGCAGCGGTGCGACGGCCAGCGCCGTCCACTTCCAGGACGGCGGCGAGTCGCCGATCAGCGACACGCCGCCGACGACCGGGCGCATGGTCGACGTCCTCCTCCGCTGCCTCGGTGCATCGACACGACCGCCCGAGCACGACACGAGCGTCCTGTTCACCACGTGGTGGCTCGACGACGTCGTCGGCGCCGGCCGCTCGTCGCCCAAGCGCCTCACGTGGAAGCAGGTGTGCGACCAGCACCCGGGCATGCGGATGCTCCACGCCGCCGGCGAGCGCACCCTCACCGGCGAGCCCGTACTCGTCGGCCGCGCCCTCGCCAACGTCTACGACTGGCCCCGGCTGCGCGAGCTCTACACGACCCTCCCGGCCACGAACATCATCGAGCCGCACCTCGCCGCGTGGATGGACGACGGCATGCTGAGCCGCCACCTCCTCGCGCAGACACCGCCGGCCGACGTCCTGTTGAGCGAGGCGCTCGACCACGTCACGCAGTCGACGGGTCGCAAGCTGGCCGCGGCCGCCGCCGAGCTGCTGGGCACCCGGCTCGCCGCCTGACCCGTCGCGCTAGACACGCGCCCATGGCCCACGTCGTGATCCTCGGTGGTGGCTTCGGCGGCCTGGCCGCCGCCAACGAGCTCCGCACCATCCTCCCCGAAGGCGACGACGTCACCCTCGTCGACCGCGCCGGCACCTTCTTCATGGGCTTCGCCAAGCTCTGGGACCTCGCCCGCACCCGCCCGCTCACCGGTGGCACGGCGTCGCTCGACGCGCTCCACGATCGCGGCGTCCGCTTCCTCCACAGCGACATCACCGCGATCGACCCCGCAGCCCGGCGCGTCGAGACCGACGCGGCGACGCTCGACGCCGACGCGATCCTCGTCGCGCTCGGCGCCGGCCCGTCGCCGAAGCACCTCGCCATGCTCGACGCCCACCCCCACGCCCACGACCTCTACGACGCCACCTGCCTACCGGCGATCCACCACGACCTCGACACCGTGGACCACGGTCGCGTCGTCGTCGCCATCCTGGGCGGACCGTTCAAGTGCCCGCCGGCGCCGTACGAAGCCGTGCTCATCGTCGACGAGCGGCTACGCGCCCGCGGCGTCCGCGACGACGTCGCCGTCACGATCGTCACGCCGCAGCCGATGACGCTGCCCGTCGCCGGCGTCGACGCCAGCCGCTACATCGCCGACCACCTCGGCGAGCACGACGTCGGCCTGCAGTCCGGGCAACCGGTGACCGCCGTCGACGACGGGCACCTCACGCTCGCCGACGACACGACGATCGAGTGGAGCGTGCTGCTCGGCGTGCCCGCGACCGCGCCGCCGCCGGTGATCGCGCCGCTCGTCGGGCCGTCCGGCTGGATCGAACCGGACCGGCACACGCTGCGCACGCAGCACGAACGCGTCTACGCGGTCGGCGACTGCACCCAGATCCCCACCGCGACCGCGCAACTGCCGAAGGCCGGCGTCTTCGCCGCCGCGCAGGGCGTCGTCGCCGCCCGCAACATCGCCGCCGACCTCGGCGTGCCCGGCGCGGCCGGTGACCGGTTCGAGGGCCACGGCTTCTGCTTCCTCGAGCTGCCCGGGGAGAACGTGGCCTTCGTCGAGGGCAACTTCTACGCCGACCCCGCACCGGACGTGACACTCACGCCCGCCGACCACGAGCAGTTCCGGCGCAAACAGGAGTACGAACGAGCTCGCCTCAGCGAGTGGCTGGGCTAGCGCCGACCGGCTCGATGTCGAGGTCGCGGTAGGTCACGAGCGCGAAGTAGGGCACGTCGCGCGACCGGAAGAACGGGCCGGCGACGTCGCCGCGGTCGACGAGCGTGACCGCGCCGACGACCGTCGCACCCAGCCGCGTGATCTCCTCGTACGCCTTCTGGATCGACCCACCGGTCGTCACCGCGTCATCGACGAGCAGGACGCGGGTGCCCGGGCCGACACGCGCGCCCTCGACGAGCTTGTTGGTGCCGCGGCCCTTCGGCTCCTTGCGCACGACGAACCAGTTCGTCCCCGCCAGCACAGCGACGACGTGCGCGAACTGGTCGGCCCCCATGGTGAGCCCGCCGACGGCGTCGAACTCGATGTCGCCCACGGCCTCGAGCAACGCCCGGCACGCCAGCTCGAGGTCGGCGCCGTGGGCCAGCGCGGCCTTGCCGTCGACGAACTCGCGACTCATCTGACCCGACGCCAGCCGGACCGGCTCGTCGAATCGCGTGAGCCCCTTCTCGCGCACGATCTCGATCAGCTGGTCGCGGAGGCCGCTCACGACCGAGCAGCGTACGCGGCCGCGCCGGCGGCGCGGCCTACCCGCCCGCGATGGCGACCGCCTGCTCGCGCGTCGGACCGAACGCCGGCGCATCGCGCCAGTCGGCGCCGAGCGCCGCCGCCCGCGCGGCGACGTCGGGTTGCGCCAGCACCTCGTCGGCCGTGGCCAGTACGCCGTTCAGCGTGAGGAACGCGCGGAACAGGTCGGGGTCGTCCCCCGAGGCGGCGGCGAGCTGCTGGTACGCCTGCCAGCCGGCGTCGCCCTCGTAGGAGCGGCCGTCGATCACGGCCTGCATCTCGGCGAGGCGGTGACGGTCGTGGGCGACGGTCGACTCGTAGTACGGGTCGACCGTCGATCGCGTCGCCTCGTCCCACGCCTGC
>DASSOZ010000011.1:0-9660 GCA_035700105.1 Acidimicrobiales bacterium | reverse complement strand
GGCACGATCATCCACCCGCAGGCGTGGCCCGACGATCTCGACTACGCCGGACGGCGCGTCGTCGTCATCGGCAGCGGCGCGACCGCGGTGACGCTCATCCCGTCGCTCGCCGAGACCGCCGCGCACGTGACGATGCTGCAGCGTTCGCCGACGTACATCGCGTCGCTCCCCGCCAAGGACCCGATCGCGAACCTGCTGCGCAAGGTGCTGCCGGCGCGGGTGTCGGGCACGGCGGTCCGCTGGATGAAGGCGCTCGTCACCCAGGGGTCGTACCAGGCGAGCAAGAAGTGGCCCGGCGCGGTGAAGAAGGTCCTCAAGGCCGGCGTCGCCCGCCAGCTGCCGAAGGGCTACGACGTCGACACCCACTTCTCTCCCCGCTACGACCCGTGGGACCAGCGGCTGTGCGTCGTGCCGAACGGCGACCTGTTCACCGCGATCCGCGAGGGGCGCGCGTCGGTCGTGACCGACCGCATCGACACGTTCACCGAGACCGGTCTGCGGCTCGAGTCCGGTGCCGAGCTCGACGCCGACATCGTCATCACCGCGACGGGGCTCGAGCTGCTGTTCCTCGGCGGCATGCAGCTGTCGGTCGACGGCGAGCCCGTCGACGTCGCCACGAAGCTCACCTACAAGGGGATGATGCTCGAGGGCGTTCCGAACCTGGCGATCGCCGTCGGCTACACGAACGCGTCGTGGACGCTGAAGTGCGACCTGACGTGCGACTACGTCACGCGCCTGCTGAACCACCTGCACGACACGGGCCTGCGCCAGTGCACGCCGGTGAACCGCGACGCGAACGTCTCCGCCGAGCCGCTGCTGGGGCTCACGTCGGGGTACGTGTTGCGCTCGGCGGACCGCTTCCCGAAGCAGGGGTCGCGCTTCCCGTGGCGGGTGTACCAGAGCTACGTCCGCGACTACCGGGCGCTCAAGCGCAGCTCGATCATCGACGACGCGATGGTGTTCTCGAACCCCGGGCCGGCGGCGTCAGGCCGCGTCCGTGAAGGCGCCGTTGAAGCGGCGTAGCGCCCGGTGGACGTCGTGGCCGCGCCCGACGGGTTCGAGGAACATCATCGGGCAGGCGCCGGCGACGACGTCGAGGTGATGCTCGGCGCACGCGCCGAGTGACGCCTCCGACAACGCGCCCGGTGCGCCCAGCCCCCGGAACAGCCACACGCGCGTGACGCCGCGCGCCGCGGCGGCGTGGACGGCGCCCACCGCGGCGTCGCCCGGGACCATCACCATGACGCCGTCGATCGCGCCGGGCACGTCGGTCACCGACGCGTAGGCGGCGACGCCCTCGACCTCGTCGGCGTGCGAGTTCACCGGCACGGCGTCGTAGCCGTGGGCGACCAGCTCGCGGAAGATCGTGTTGCCGAACTTCCTCGCGTCGCCCGACGCGCCGACGACGGCGATGCGGTGCCCGGCGAGGAACCGCTCGGCGGCGCCGACGTCGACACCGGTGCCGGTGCGCGTGCGGGGGAACACGCCGCGCGGGTTGCGGCGCACGACGACGAGCACGAACGCGTTCACGACGACGCCGATGACGGCGGCCCACAGGAAGACGATGCTCAGGAACAGCGACGCGGCGGCAGTGATGCCGACGACGGCGCGGGCGCCCGGCGCGCGAACGGCGACGCCGACGCCCGACGCGATGACGAGCCCGCCGGTCACCCACCAGAGGAACGCCGGCAGCCCGGATTCCCCGGCGGCGCCGGCGAAGTGGGCGAGCCCGTGCAACACGAGGGAGGCGGCGAACGCCCAGCCCACGGGTGCAAGACGTGTGCGCATGACCTGAACGTACGAGCGCCCGTCGTCGAGCCTTCAGGGCCGAAGGTCCCTATGGCGGCGGCGTTCGTTGGCGGATGGTGGAGGTACCTCGACGGAGGAGGTACCGATGACGCGTCTGACCCGCGCGGTCCTGCTGACGTTCGGCGCGCTCGCCGCGCTCGTCGCTCTCGCCCTGACGGCGGGCGGCGGGACGCTGGTGTGGGCGCACGCCACCCAGCGCGACAGCGCCGGCTACTACACGACCGACACCGAGCGGTTCGTGACGGACACGTACGCGCTGACGTCGCACGTCGACCTCGGTGACGTGCCCGGTGAGCACGACTGGACCATCACGCACCCCGTGGGCACCGTCCGCATCCGCGCCACGGCCGCGACCGAGCGGGCGCTGTTCGTCGGCGTCGCGCCGACGGCCGCCGTCGACCGGTGGCTCGCCGGTGTCGCGCGCGAGCGCGTGCGCGGCGCCAACTTCGGTCCGTTCGACGTCGACTCGACCGTCGTCGCCGGCGACCGCGCGCCGACCGCACCGACGACCGAGTCGTTCTGGGCGGCGTCGGCGACCGGCTCACGCACGACGACGCTGCGCTGGCCGAGCGAGGGCGGCGACTGGACGATCGTCGTGACGAACGCCGACGGCTCGGCGGGCATCGACGCCTCGGTGGACGCGGCCGCGAAGACGGGCCTACTGCTGCCGATCGGCATCGGCCTGCTCGTCGGCGCGGTGATGTTCGGCGCGATCGCCACGCTGCTGATGTTCCTCGCGCTGCGCGGCCAGGCTGCGGCGACGGGGGCGGCCGTCGTGGAGTCGGACGAGGCCGGCGTCGAACCGGCGCCGCTCGCGTATCCCGTGCGGCTCGACGGCGAGCTCGACCCCGACGTGAGCAGGTGGCAGTGGCTCGTGAAGTGGCTGCTCGTGATCCCGCACGTCGTCGTGCTCGCGTTCCTGTGGCTGGCGGTCACGTTCCTCACGGTGTTCGCGGGGTTCGCGATCCTCTTCACCGGTCGGTACCCGCGCTCGATCTTCGACTTCAACGTCGGCGTGATGCGCTGGACGTGGCGGGTCGGCTTCTACACCGTGAGCGCGTTCGGCACCGACCGCTACCCACCGTTCAGCCTCCGGCCGGATCCGGCGTACCCGGCCGGGCTCGACATCCCCTATCCCGAGCACCTGAGCCGTGGGCTCGTGCTCGTGAAGTGGTGGCTCCTGGCGATCCCGCACTACCTCGTCGTCGCCATCTTCGCCGGCGGGTGGGGCCTCGGCGGCCTCGGCGGTTGGCGCATGGCGGGCGGGGGCGGCCTCATCGCGCTGCTCGCCCTCGTCGCCGTCGTCGTGCTGGCCGTGCGGGGCCGGTACCCGCGCTCGATCTTCGACTTCGTGATGGGGCTCAACCGTTGGTGCTACCGCGTGCTCGCCTACGTCGCCCTGCTGCGCGACGAGTACCCGCCGTTCCGCCTGGACATGGGAGGGCACGAGCCCGTTGCCGCCACGTGAGGACGCCGGCGGGAGTGCCCCCGGCCGTCGCCGGCGGTGGCGACGGCTGCGGCCGCACGGGTGGTGGCGTCTCGTCTACGTCCCGATCGGGTTGCTCGCCGCCTACCTCGTCGGCTTCCCGATCGTCATGGCGGTGTACAGCACGCACCCGCCGCGCCCGTCGCTCGGGTCGTCGACGCCGGCCGACCACAGCCTCGAGTATCGCGACGTCGAGTTCCCGGCGTCGGACGGCGTGCGGCTGTCCGGGTGGTACGTGCCGACGCGCACCGGCGCCGCGGTCGCGGTCCTGCACGGGTCGGGCTCGTCTCGGACCGCGGTGCTCGGTCAGGCGGCCGTGCTCGCGCGGCACGGGTCCGGCGTGCTGCTCTTCGATGCCCGGGGCATGGGTCACTCGGGCGGGCGGGCGATGAACCGCGGGTGGTACGGCGATCGCGACGTCGCCGGCGCGCTCGACTTCCTCGCCGGGCAGGGCGGTGTCGACGCGTCGCGTCTGGGCGCGCTCGGCGAGTCGATGGGCGGCGAGGAGGCGATTGGCGCGATGGCGGCCGACTCGCGGCTGCGCGCCGTCGTCGCCGAGGGCGCGACGAACCGCGTCGCGTCGGACCTGTCCTGGCTGTCGGATCGGTACGGCCTTCGCGGCTTCGTCCAGGAGGGGCTGAACCACGTCACCGACGCGCTCACGAACGTGCTCACGCCCGCGTCACCGCCGCGCACGTTGCGGTCGGCGGTGCGCGCCGCCGCACCCCGTCCGGTCCTGCTCATCACGGCCGGGCGGGTGGCCGACGAGCGGGTCGCGGCACGCCACATCGCGGCCGCGTCGCCGTCGTCGGTGTCGACGTGGGACGTGCCCGGCGCGTCGCACACCGGTGGGCTGCGCACGGCGGTGGCGGAGTGGGAGCGCCGCGTCCTGGCGTTCTTCGACGGCGCGCTTCGCGCCTGATGAGGGGGGAACCATGGACCCGAGGGAACGGGACCTTCGGACGGTGACAGAGCACATCGACGACGCCGACGATGACGTCATGCTCGTCGACGAGGGGCTCGAGATCCTGAGCGAGGACGAGTGCTGGCGCCTGATCGAGATGCCCGGCATCGGGCGGGTCGGGGTGACCGTCGGCGCGCTGCCCGCGATCTTCCCGGTGAACTACGCCGTGTCCGACCGCACGATCGTGTTCCGCACGGCTGACGGCACGAAGCTGCGCGCCGCCGTCGAGCACGCCGTCGTCGTGTTCGAGGTCGACCACGCCGACCCGCTGTACCACGACGGGTGGAGCGTGCAGGTCGTCGGTGTCGCCGAGCCCGTCGAGCACGACGATGATCCCGCGCGGCACGCGGCGGTCGCGCCGTGGGCCTCGGGCGATCGGTCGAACTACGTCCGCATCCGCCCGGAGATGGTGTCGGGGCGACGGATCAGCCGCGAGGGTCGCGCCACATCAGCGTGAGCGTCGGGCCGCCCTTCGGGGCGGTGACGGTGCCGGTCTCGACGAACCCGTGGCGGGCGTAGAACGGGATGTTGCGCGGGTTCGAGCTCTCGAGGTAGGCGGGCACGCCCTCGGTGTCGCACCGGTCGAGCATCGGCTGCAGGACGGAGGTGCCGCCGCCCTTGCTCTGCTGGCCGCGCCGGGTGCCGAGGAACTCGAGGTAGTAGTGCGGCTCGGTCGGGTGCTGCTTCTCCATCGTCGACAGCAGCTTCATGGCCAGCGGCAGCCGCGTCCGCAGGGTGAACAGCATCGCCGGCGCCGAGCGGACGAGCTCGAGCATCGGCACCTTCCACTTGTCGATGCCGCGCCACACCGCGGCGCTGTGCCCGTCGTCGGTGACGTAGATCTCGTGGTCGTCGTGGCGAAGGCCGGTACCGGCGACGTTGCGCCAGAACGGGAGCGTGCGCCGCTCGCAGTCCTCCATCGCCGACATCCACCGGAACACCGGGTCGTCCCCGAACGCGCTGGCCAGCGCGCCCGCGATCGTCGCTGCGTCGTCCTTCGTCGCCCTGCGTGCCACCCGCTGCGTCGCCACAGCCGGGAGCGTACGCCCGAGTTTTGGGGCGCCGCCCGGCCGGTTACGTTGCCCGCCATGTCCGACTACGTCATCCCGGATCCGGAACCCAAGCCCATCGACGAGAAGCTGTCGATGGAGCTGCGGATCCTCGCCGACAACGCGGTCCTCAAGGGCAAGCCCTCGGGCGAAGAGAAGTGCGAGAACTGCCTGTACTACCTGGAGCCGACGGCGGACATCTCGTACTGCTGGCACCAGAAGCTGCGCATCCTCGTGGGCGCCGACTGGTGGTGCCAGTGGTGGGAGAAGATCCCTGAGTAGCCAAATCCCGCACGTTCTGGTACCTGGAGCGGGGCCGAGACGGCCCCGTTCCAGGTACCAGAACGATGTTCAGCCCCCTCAGATCAGCGTCAGGCCGCCGTCGACGGCGATGACCTGGCCGGTGATGTAGCTGGCGTCGTCGGACAGCAGGAACGCCGCAGTCGCCGCGACCTCCCACGCCGTGCCCTGACGGCCGAGTGGGACCGGCGTGCGTTCGCGCGAGGGGCGGCCGCGGGACGCGTTGCGGCCGAGCGGGGTGTCGATGAGACCGGGCGCGATGACGTTGGCCCGCACGCCGTTGCCCTTGCGCGCACCCTCGAGCGCGACGTGGCGGCACAGGCCGATGAGCCCCGCCTTCGACGCGTCGTAGGCCGGCAGCCGGCTCCCCGGTTGCAGGCCGGCGACCGACCCGATGAAGACGAGCGCGCCGCCGCGCTCGCTGTCGCCGAGCAGCGCCAGCGCGTCCTTGGCCACGAGGAAGTGGGCGCGCAGGTTGACCGCGAACACTGCGTCCCAGTCCTCGGCAGACGTGTGACCGAGACCCATGCCCCGCCCGATGCCGACGTTCACGACGACGCCGTCGACGCCGCCACCCAGGGCAGAGACGCTGTCCCGCACCGCGGCGGCGCACCCCTCGGGCGTCGACACGTCGGCGACGACGACGTGCGCGCCGCCACCC
This sequence comes from Acidimicrobiales bacterium, assembly GCA_035700105.1. Classification (GTDB taxonomy): domain Bacteria; phylum Actinomycetota; class Acidimicrobiia; order Acidimicrobiales; family DASSOZ01; genus DASSOZ01. Next base: position 3,391 of record DASSOZ010000011.1, on the reverse strand, counting down.
TCGTCGGCGACCAACCGCGCCGTCTCACGGGCGCTGGCCTCGTCCCGGTCGACGCAGGCGACGGTTGCGCCCTCGCGTGCGGCGAGCACGGAGATCGCCCGGCCGTTGCCGATCGGCGCGTCGTCCTCGTCGGGCGGCGACGGCTGCGTGCCGGCACCGACGACGACGATCCGGCGGCCGTCCAGTCGACCCGTCACCCGTCGAGCCCCGGCACGCCCGGCTCGCGCTGCACGCCGAGCGAGTTCAGGGTGAAGGCGACGAGGTGGTAGTGGCCGACGACCATCGGGACCTCGATGAGCTGGCGCTCGTCGTAGCGCCCCGACAGCGCCGCCCACGTCGCGTCGCCGATCACGTGGTCGTCGTGGAGCTCGTCGGCGGCGCGCACCAACGCGGCGTCGTCCGACGACCACCCCGGCGCGTCCGGCCCGGCCTTCACCCGCTCGATCTCCTCGTCGGTGATGCCGCACTGCCGCGCGATGAGCACGTGCTGGCCCCACTCGTACGGCGACCCACACCGCCAACCGGTGCGAAGGATCAGCAGCTCGCGGTCGCGCGCGGGAAGCTTCCCGGCGAGGAGCTTGCCGCCGAACGGCAGCCACTTCCGGAACAGGCCCGGGTGGCGCACGAACGTCGTGAAGATGTTCGACGCCGGCGCGCCGGGCGCACTGGCCGCACCGAGCAGCTCGCGCGCCTGCTCGTCCTGCTCGTCGGGCGGCAGCGGCGGGATGCGGGGCGTCGTCGGGATGCTCGGCATGGCCGCGCACCGTAGGCCGTCAGCGGCGCGGCCCGCCGATCGACATCGGACCGCGCCGGGCGTGGACCGTCACGTAGCGCAGGCCGGCCCCGCCGCCGGTTGCCACGATCCGGCGCACCGTCCCCTTCGGGACGACGACGGCGGTCCCGCCCCGCACGGCGGTCGGCACACCGTCGACGTCGACGCGCCCCTCGCCGGCGACGACGATCACGAGCACGTCGACCTCGTCGTTGCGGTGCGCCTCGATCGCGGCGCCGGGCTCCAACGACACGAGGTTGGCGTGGAACCCCTCGGGCGAGGTCGACCACACCACGCCGTTGCCGTCGGCGGGGGCGAGGAGGTCGACGACGTCGGGCACGGGTCAATCCTGCCGCCCGGGCACTAGCGTCGGCACGATGCGAGAAGGCGACGTCGTCGACGACTTCGAGCTGCCCGACGAGACGGGAACGCCGCGGCGGCTGTCGGAGCTCCTCGAGAACGGACCCGTGGTGCTCTTCTTCTACCCGGCGGCGATGACGCCGGGCTGCACGAAGGAGAGCTGCCACTTCCGCGACCTGGCGAAGGAGTTCGCCGACGTCGGCGCGCAGCGGGTCGGCATCAGCCGTGACGACGTGGAGAAGCAGCACGAGTTCTCGGCCAAGCACGACTTCGACTTCCCGCTGCTGTCCGACCCGGACCGCAAGGTCGCCGAGCTGTTCGGGGTCAAGCGGGGTTTCGCCGGGCTGTCACCGAACCAGCGGGTGACGTTCGTGATCGACACCGACCGGCGCGTCCTCGCCCGCATCGCCAGCGAGGTGCGGATGCACACGCACGCCGACCAGGCGCTCGAGGTGCTGCGCAAGCGCGCCGCCGCCTGACCCGCGCACGTCAGAACTCGATCCCCTTCATCGCCGATATGCCGGCGTCGAACGCGTGCTTCACCTTGCGCATCTCGGTGACGGTGTCGGCCACCTCGATCAGCTCCGCCGGGGCGTCGCGCCCCGTCACGACGACGTTCGTCCGCGGCGCCCGGTTGGCGATCGCGTCGGCGATCTCCTGCGCCGGCACCCAGCCGAACGTGGCGACGTAGGTGAGCTCGTCGAGGACGAGCAGCTGGTAGTCGCCGGAGGCCAACTTCGCCTTCGCGACGGACCACGCGTGGAGCGCCTTCGCCTGGGTCTCGTCCATGTCGGTCGATTCCCACGTGAACCCGTCGCCGAGCGCGTGCCACTCGATGCCGAGGTGCGCGGCGAGCTTCTCCTCGCCCGTCTTCCAGTCGCCGCTCTTGAGGAACTGGACGACGGCGACCCGCCATCCGCGGGCCCATGACCGCCCCATCACGCCGAACGCGGCGGACGACTTGCCCTTCCCGTCACCGGTGTTGACGAGGACGATCGACGCGGCCCGGGTCATGGCGGCGATGATGGCGCACCATGAACCGCCTCGAGGGGAAGGTCGTGATCGTGACCGGCGGCGCGCGCGGGCAGGGTGCCGCGCACGCCCGGCGCATCGTCGAGGAAGGCGGCAGCGTCGTCGTCACCGACGTGCTCGTCGACGACGGCGAGGCCAGCGTCAAGGCGCTCGGCGGCACCGAGCGGGCGGTGTTCGTCCGCCACGACGTCAGCGATCGTTCGCAGTGGGCCGCGGTCGTCGCCACCGCGGTGTCACAGTTCGGCGGCGTCGACGTGCTCGTCAACAACGCCGGCATCCACCACATCACCCTGATCGAGGACGAGACGCTCGACGGCCTGCGACAGCTCGTCGACGTCAACCTCGTCGGCGTCTTCCTCGGCATCCAGGCCGTGATCGAGCCGATGCGACAGCGCGGGGGCGGCAGCATCGTGAACATCTCGTCGCTCGCCGGCCTCGAGGGCTTCTGGGGCCACGGCGCGTACGGCGCCACGAAGTGGGCGGTGCGGGGGCTGTCCAAGACGGCGGCGATCGAGCTCGGGCCGAGCGGCATCCGGGTCAACTCGATCCATCCCGGTGTGATCGACACGGCGATGCTCCCGCCCGGGGCGGGCGCGGCAGCGGCGACGATCCCGCTGCAGCGCATCGGCGCGCCGGCCGACGTCGCCGAGCTCGTCGTCTACCTCGCGTCGGACGAGTCGTCGTTCGTCAGCGGCGCGGAGATCGCCATCGACGGCGGCAGCGGCGCGGGACCGTTCAACCCGATGCGGTCTGCCGGCGGGAAATAGTTGCGCGTGCAACGAGGTTGACGCGGCCATGCCCGTGCACCGCCTCAACCACGCCGTCCTCTACGTCCGCGACGCCGAGCGGACGGCGCAGTTCTACGAGGACGTCCTCGGCTTCCGCCGGCTCCCGATCGGCGACGGGATCCGCGGCGCGGTGTTCCTGCAGGCACCAGGGTCCACGAACGACCACGATCTCGGCCTGTTCTCCATCGGCGACGGCGCCCGCCCGTCACCGGCGGGTCGCGGCGCCGTCGGCCTGTACCACCTCGCGTGGGAGGTCGACACGCTCGACGACCTCGAGCGCATCGCCCATGCGCTCTCTGAGCGGGGCGCGCTCGTCGGTGCCAGCGACCACGGCTCGACCAAGGCGCTGTACGCGCAGGACCCCGACGGCATCGAGTTCGAGGTGTCGTGGATCGTCCCCGCCGACGCGCTCGACGACGAGGCGCTCGCCGCCCGGGCG
>DASSOZ010000010.1:0-7002 GCA_035700105.1 Acidimicrobiales bacterium | reverse complement strand
GGTGACGTCATCGTCCAGCTCGCGGCCGGCGACGTGAAGGTGTCGGGTCGCGGCGTGTCGACCGACGTCGTCGAGGCGTCGGCCCGCGCGTACCTCAACGCCGTCAACCGGCTCGTCGCGGTGCAGTCGCGACCGGAGGTGCGCGACCTTCCGGTCGGTCCATGACCCTCAACGAGTGGGCGACGGAGTCCCACGCCACCGCGTACCTGTCGCGCCCCGACGTCAGGCGGCGCGCCGAGGGTGAGGCGACACTGTGGGAGCTGCTCCCGCCGGCGGGCATCGGTCGCGCCCTCGACCTCGGCACCGGGGACGGCCGGCTGCTGGCGCGCGTCCGCGATCGCTGCCCGTTCGAGGCTGGCGTGGCCGTCGATTTCTCACCCACGATGCTCGCCGCGGCGCGCGCGCGTTTCGACGGTGACCCGTCGGTCGCCGTCGTCGAGCACAACCTGTCCGACCCGTTGCCCGCCGCGCTCGGGCGGTTCGACCTGGTCGTGTCGTCGTTCGCGATCCACCACCTCTCGCACGAGCGCAAGCGGGCGCTGTACGCCGAGGTGTTCGCGCTGCTGACACCCGGCGGGTGGTTCTGCAACCTCGAGCACGTCGCGTCGCCCACGGCGACGCTCCACGACGCGTTCTACGAGCTGATCGGCGGGCCCGACGACCCCGCCAACCAGCTGCTCGGTGTCGCGACCCAACTCGAGTGGCTGCGCGAGATCGGGTTCGTCGACGTCGACTGCTTCTGGAAGTGGCGCGAGCTGGCGCTCCTCGCGGGGCGCACGCCCGCCGCGTCCTGACCGGACGTTCGGCCCTACCGCTGTCGACCCGGACCCGGCATACCCTCGATCCATGGGCCGGTCGGGAGCCACACACGAGGTGTTCAACCAGCCGCCGCCGCTCACGGGGCACGACGTGTTCTCGTCGGACCCGGCGCTGTCGGAGGCGGCGAGGCGCGAGGGCATCGCCGGGCCGGCCCTCGACGACCTGCGGGGCCTCGGGCTGCTCGCGGGTTCGGCGGAGGCGCAGCGGTGGGGCGAGCAGGCGAACGCGAACCCGCCGGTCCTGAAGGCGTTCGACCGCTACGGCCACCGGATCGACGAGGTCGAGTACCACCCGGCGTACCACCGGCTGATGTCGACGTCGGTCGCCGAGGGCATCCACGCCGCGCCCTGGGCGCCGGACGCGGGCGCGGCGGCGCACGTCGTGCGCGCCGCGAAGTTCCTCGTGTGGACCCAGGTCGACGCCGGGCACCTCTGTCCGATCTCCATGACGTACTCGGTCGTGCCCGCGCTGCGGCACGCGCCGTCGCTCGCGACGGAGTGGGAGCCGCGCATCGAATCGCGCGTCTACGACGGGCGCGCCGTGCCGGCGTGGGAGAAGGCCGGCGTGACGTGCGGCATGGCGATGACGGAGAAGCAGGGCGGGTCGGACGTCCGGGCGAACACAACGACCGCCGTGCGCGCCGGCGAGGGCGACGCCTGGCGCCTCACCGGGCACAAGTGGTTCTGCTCGGCGCCGATGTCGGACGCGTTCCTCGCGCTGGCGCAGGCGCCGGGCGGCCTGTCGTGCTTCCTCGTGCCGCGCTGGACGCCCGACGGCGAGCGCAACGGGTTCTTCATCCAGCGGCTCAAGGACAAGATGGGCGATCGCGCCAACGCGTCGAGCGAGATCGAGCTCGTCGACGCGCTGGCGTGGATGGTCGGCGACGAAGGCCGCGGCGTGCGGACGATCATCGAGATGGTCCAGCACACGCGCCTCGACTGCATCCTCGGCTCGTCGGCCGGCATGCGGGCCTGTGTCGCCGCCGCGACATGGCACGCCGCGCACCGCGCCGCGTTCGGACGGACGCTCGTCGACCAGCCGCTCATGACGAACGTCCTGGCGGACCTGGCGATCGAGTCCGAGGCGGCGACCGTCGCGGCGCTCCGACTCGCACGGGCGTACGACGAGGCCGACGTGCTCCTGTCCCGGCTGGCGACGCCGGTCCTGAAGTACTGGATCTGCAAGCGCCACCCCGTGCTGGCGTCAGAGGCGCTCGAGTGCCTGGGCGGCAACGGCTTCGTCGAGGACTCCGGCATGCCCCGGCTCTTCCGGCAGTCGCCGCTCAACGGCGTGTGGGAGGGAAGCGGCAACGTCATCGCGCTCGACGTGTTGCGCGCGCTCGCCCGGTCGCCGGAGTCGCTCGACCGGTTCCTCGCCGAGCTCGACGCCGCCGCCGGTGTCGATCCCCGCTACGACGACGCCCTCGCCCGCCTCCGCAAGGACCTCACGACGCTGGCCACGGACCCCGCCATCGAGGGCCGTGCCCGTCGCGTGGTCGAGGAGTTGGCGTTGACGCTCCAGGCGGCGTGGGTGCTCCAGTGGTCACCGCCCGCCGTGGCCGACGCGTTCGTGGCGTCCCGCCTCGGCGGCGACTCGGGTCGCTGCTTCGGCACGCTCCCGACGGCTGCCGACGTGAAGGCGATCGTCGGCCGGTCCACACCGGCGGCGTAGCCGACGGGCGGAGCCCGTGGGTGGTCAGCCGAGCCTGGCGACCGCGGACACGGCGAGCGCCGCCCAGCCCACCGCACCGATCACCCGCACCGCGACGGACGTCCGGTCGAACTCGCGTCGCCGGCGGTCGATCCATGCCTGGACGCCGAGGGACGTATCGAGAGCCGGGCGAGTGATCTCCATGCGATCACATCGGCAGATTGGCTAGTGAAAATTGAGTGCGACGACGAAGTTTTTCGGACCGGTCCAGACTAGGCCGTCGTCGGCAGCCAGTCGGGGCGCGACGATTCGAAGCCGTCGATCACATCGGCGTGGCGGAGCGTCAGGCCGATGTCGTCCAGGCCCTCGAGCAGGCGGTAGCGGGTGAAGTCGTCGAGGGGGAACTCGCACTCCAGCCCGATGGCGGGCACCGACAGCGAACGGCGTTCGACGTCGATCGTCAGCTCGAGCGAGGGATCGGCCTCGACGGCCCGCAGCAGCTGCGTGCCGACCTCGGGCGGGACCACGACGGGCAGCAGGCCCGCCTTCGTCGAGTTGTTGCGGAAGATGTCGCCGAACCGGGGCGCGACGACGGCGGCGAAGCCGTAGTCGGTGAGCGCCCACACGGCGTGCTCACGGGAGGAGCCGACGCCGAAGTTCGGGCCGGCGATCAGCACGCGGGCGCCGGCGTACTCCTCGCGGTTGAGCGGGAAGTCGCGCTCCTTCTCCCGCCAGGTGGCGAACAGCCCCGCGCCGAAACCGGTGCGCTCGACGCGCTTGAGCCACGACGCGGGGATGATCTGGTCTGTGTCGACGTCGGAGCGGTCGAGCGGCACCGCCCGACCCTGGATCACACGAACGGGTTCCATCGGTCTCAGGCCTCCAGGTCGTCGGGGGTCGAGAACGTGCCGGCGATCGCGGTCGCGGCGGCGACGGCGGGTGACACGAGGTGCGTGCGCCCGCCCGTCCCCTGGCGACCCTCGAAGTTGCGGTTCGACGTGGACGCCGACCGCTCGCCCGGCGCCAGCTTGTCCGGGTTCATCGCCAGGCACATCGAGCACCCGGGCTCACGCCACTCGAACCCGGCGGCGGTGAACACCTTGTCCAGGCCCTCGGCCTCGGCCTGCTCCTTCACCCGACCCGAACCCGGCACGACCAGTGCGCGCACGCCCGGAGCGACGCGGCGCCCAGGCGCCCCCGCAACGGCCGCGGCGGCCCGGAGGTCCTCGATGCGCGAGTTCGTGCACGAGCCGATGAACACGGTGTCGACCGGGATCGACCGGATCGGGGTCCCCGCCGACAGGCCCATGTACGCCAACGCCCGCGCGGCCGCGTCGCGGCCCGACGGGTCCAGGAACGAATCCGGTGACGGCACGACGTCGTCGATCGACACGACCTGACCGGGGTTCGTCCCCCAGGTGACGTGCGGGCGGAGCGACGCCCCGTCGAGCGACACCGACTTGTCGAACGTGGCGTCCGGGTCGGTCGCCAGGGAGCGCCAGTCGTCGAGCGCCCGCTCCCACGCGGCGCCGGACGGCGCGAACCGCCGACCCTCGAGGTAGGCGAACGTCGTGTCGTCGGGGGCGACCATCCCGGCCCGTGCCCCCGCCTCGATGGACATGTTGCAGACCGTCATCCGGCCCTCCATCGACAGCGACTCGATGGCGGCGCCCCGGTACTCGATGACCGAGCCGATGCCGCCGCCGGTCCCGATGCGGCCGATGATCGCCAGCACCACGTCCTTGGCGGTCACGCCCGCGGGCAGCGCACCGTCGACCGAGACGGACATCGTCCCCGGCCGCGTCTGCGGCAGCGTCTGCGTCGCGAGGACGTGCTCGACCTCGGACGTCCCGATGCCGAACGCCAGCGCGCCGAACGCGCCGTGCGTCGACGTGTGCGAGTCGCCGCAGACGATCGTCATCCCCGGCTGCGTCAGCCCCTGCTCGGGACCGATCACGTGGACGATGCCCTGGTTGACGTCGCCGCGCGCGTACAGGGGCACGCCGAACTCCGAGCAGTTCCGGGCGAGCACCGACATCTGGGTCTCGGAGATCGGCTCGGGCGGCGTGTCGTCGGTCGGGACGTTGTGGTCCATCGTCGCCAGGGTCAGATCGGGCCGGCGCACACGACGGCCCGCCATGCGCAGGCCGTCGAACGCCTGCGGCGACGTCACCTCGTGCACGAGGTGCAGATCGATGTAGAGGAGCTCCGGCTCACCCTCGGCGGCCCGCACGACGTGGCGGTCCCACACCTTCTCGCTCAGCGTCTTCGGCTGTGGCATCGGCAGCATCTCACATTCTGAGACTAAAATCCCGTGACGTGGAACCCACGATATCGGGCGTCGGTGTGCTCGACAAGGCGGTCCGGGTGCTGGAGGCGCTCGAGCCCGGCCCCGCGAACCTGGGCGAGCTCGTCGAGCGCACCGGGCTGTCGCGGGCGACGGCGCACCGCCTCGCCACCGCGCTCGAGGACCACGGCCTCGTCCGTCGGACCGTGGGCGACGGGCGTTTCGGGCTCGGCCTGCGCCTGCTCGCGCTCGGGCGGGCGGCCGAGGTCCACGTTCCCCTGCGCGACGCCGCCCGCCCGGCGATGGCCTGGCTGCGCGACGAGACCGGCGAGAGCGTGCAGCTGTACGTCCGCGACGGCGACCGCCGCGTGTGCGTCGAGGCGCTCGAGTCGCCCCACGGCCTGCGCACGATCGTCAACGTCGGCGCCGTGCTCCCGCTCGACGCCGGCTCCGCGGGCACGGTCCTTCGCGGCGCCCGCCCCGACCGGCCGTGGGTCGCGAGCGTCGAAGAGCGCGAACCGGGTGTCGCGTCGGTCAGCGCACCCGTCCACGACGCCGACGGCCGGGTCGTCGCCGCCATCAGCGTGTCCGGCCCGATCGAGCGCACCACCCGCCGACCCGGGGCGAAGTACGCAAATGCCGTCGTGGAGGCCGCTCGCCGCACGGAACGTGACGGATTTCCCACGAAACGGCGTCATGAGCGGCAGGGAAGCCCGTTCTCCCGGAGAACCGAGTAACTAGTTCTTTCTAAGGAGACAGCTTCGATGCACAAGGCGATTGGACTGGCGGCGGCGATCTCGGGCGTGGCGCTCGTGCTCCCGGGGGCGGCGTTCGCCGACACGACCCCGGCGCCGGACGGAACGGCGAGCGCGGTGGCCGCCCAGGTCGGCGACATCCTCGCCGTCGGGCAGACGAGCGCGAAGTCCGGGACATCCGAGGCCGAGGCCACCGCCAACGCGCTGAGCCTCGGCGGCGCACCGCCCGCCGCGCAGTTCGGCGGCGGCACGAAGTCGGCCGACGACAGCGACGCGTCGGGCAACCTCATCGACACCGGCTCGACGCCGCTCGGCCGCCTCCAGGTCACGCCGTGGGAGGCCCACACCCGCAAGCCGTCGAGCGCGACGAACAACTGCCGCACCGCGAACGGCAAGGCCGCGCTCGCCCGCGTCACCGTCGTCGACGAGAAGACCGGTCAGGTCAACGTCCTGCAGTCGCAGTCCGACGCCGCCCACTGCGGCCTGACCTCGACCGGGTCGTCGTCCGGTGACGGCGCGACCGTGAACCTCGGCGGTGAGAGCGGTCTGCTGCTCGTCCTGCTGCACAGCCAGGCCGACTCGAGCGGCAAGGGCCACACGTTCCTCGTCTCGCTCAACGGCAACGAGATCGGCACGGACGACCAGGCCGGCGGCCAGTGCGCCATCCCGGCCGACCCGATCCTGAACCTGGTGTGCCTGACCGTCGGCGGCGGGAGCGGCTCCGCGTTCGCCGACGTCGCCAAGCTCGCCGTCGGCGGCGGGGCGCTCAACGGCACCGCCGTCGGCACGGACAGCAAGGGCACGCCGGCGGCGCAGCCGCAGGTGCAGGACGTCCAGATCGACAACGGCCCCGCCGCCGCTCCGGCCGCGCCCGCGGACAGTGGCGTCGCCAGCGGCGCGCTGGCCCGCACCGGCTCCGAGCTCGGCGCGATGGCGCTGCTCGGCGGGATGCTCGTCGCCCTCGGCGAGACGACCCGCCGCCGCTTCCGCCGGGCGTAACGCCCGCGACACCACACCGAACTCGGCGTAGATCTGAACCCTGGCGGTGCGGATCTACGCCGAGTTCGTGAGGGACCCCGACGTCACGACGCGGCAGGCGTCGACGAGGGCGGGGACGAACCGGGACGCGGCCGTGACGCACGCCAGGTGATCGGCGTCGACCTCGACGACGGTCGCGCCCGGGATCGACTCGGCGAGCCGGCGCTGGCGGCGGGCGGGTACGAGGTCGTCCTTGGTGGTGACGACGACGGCGGTCGGGACGTCGATCTCGCCGATCCAGGCGTGCGACGAGTAGCGCCCGATCGCGGACGCGGCCTCGAGCACGGCGACGGCGCTCGACCGGCGCAGCTCCGACGCCGCCCACGCGCCGAACGGCTGGCCGTCGACGCGCCGCCCGACGGTGCGATCGCCGACGCGGCGCCACACGTTGCCGGGTACGAGGCGGGCGGCGCCCGACACGACCGGCATCGTCATGAACATCGCCTGCTCGCG
>DASSOZ010000009.1:0-47519 GCA_035700105.1 Acidimicrobiales bacterium | reverse complement strand
GGAACACGACGCCGATCTGCATGATCGCCGGTCTATCGCGACCTGGTGGCGACGAACTCCTCCGCGAGCGCGGACGGCGCGCACGCGAGCCACGCGTCCTCGATCGCCTCGCGCAGCACGCGCGTCCCGACGACGCGCAGCCGGATCAGGACCGCGGCGTAGCCGTCGAAGTGCGGGATCGTGAACACGCCGCGCCGGCCGGCCGACAAGACGGCTTCCTTCTCCGAGAGATCTTCGACCCGCACCGCGAGGATCGGACCGTCGGGCACCGGCGCAGCACCGAACCGCGTGACGTCCGCCTTCGAGAACGGGCGCTCCCACGCGAACGCCTTGCCGCCCACCGACCACGTGCGGTTGCCGCGCCGCTCTGCCTCGGTCACCTCGGGCAGCGCGAGCGCCAGCGCGGCGGCGTCGTCGAGCGTGGGCACGTGCGCGATTCCGGCTCAGTCGTAGCGGGCGGCGGCGAACGGCTCGAAGGCGACGGGGTCGACGGGGCCGACGACGCGCGGCGCGGTCGTCGCCCGGCGCGACGTCCACACGCACGACACGACCTCGACCACGGGCAGGTCGGCGAGCGGCGCCGACGGGAGGTCGCGCAGCACGACCTTGGCATCCACCGACTCGACCGACACCGGCGTGCGCGTCTGGTCGACCTGCACGAGCAGCACGTCGCCGTCGAACCCACGTCCCGACACCGCGGGCATGAACTTGAACCAGAACTGGCGGGTCTCGTAGGCCGGCGGCACGTCGAGCGCACCGGTCACCGTGCCGACGACCTCGGCGAACGTCACGCCCTGGCGCGTCATCGACGCCCGCACGTCGTCGCCCTCGCGCTCGATCGTGATGTCGGCGAGCTTCTTCGGCTCTCCGTGGCGCTCGCGGGAGATCGCGACCGCCTTCTCCACGTCGATCGGGATGAGCAGCGGGTACTCGCCGCGCAGGCCGCCGTACGTCACGTCGACGCCGAACCACCCGACGTGCTCCTGCCAGCGGAACGACCCGAAGTCGAGGTCGATGTCCGTGAACCGGAGGTGCACGAGCGCGTCGTCGGCGGCGACCAGCGGCGGTGGCACGACGGACCCGATCAAGCCCGGCGACGTCCGGTACGAGACCTCGAGCGACGTGATCGGGGGCAGGTCGTGGCCGCCGCCACCCGCGGCATCGACGGGTTCCTGGACCCAGCGCGTCTGCGGCACGGCGACCTCCTACAGCTCGACGGGCTCGGAGTAGAACTGCTTCGACCAGTTGCGGTGGGCGACGATGCCCGACTCGCTCTTCGTCAGCACCGGCAGCGGGCGGTAGATCTTGTTCTCCCAGATGGGGATGTCCTGGGTGACGCCGGCGGTGAACTCGTCGGCGAAGAACTCGACCGTGCCGGGCTTCGACGACACCGGCACGGTGAAGAACCACCGCACGTGCACGTTGTCCTCGTCGATCGGCGTCACCGACGAGACGAACGTCAGCGAACCGGGGATGCGCACGACGCCCAGCCCCAACCCGAACGTCTCCCGCTCGAGCCCGGGCGACCGGACGAACTTGTAGGTCCCCTCGATGCGCTCCTCGGCGACGGGGATCGCGTCGGTGCCGTGCACGTAACGGAAGTGGGAGAAGTCGTGGTTGTTCTCCGCCATCTCCTGGCACGACGTCGAGATCCGGAACTCGCGCAGCACCGGCGCGGTCCAGTCCGACGACGCGTCGTCGAGCTCCGGCACGTGGGGCAGTTCGAAGAACGGCGCGTCGCCGAGGAGGTGGTGCCACGCCCAGATCGCGCCACCGCGCTCGACCACCGGATAGGCGCGCACCCGGGCCTTCGCCGGGATGCGCTCGGCCCCACCGTACGGGATGTCGGTGCACGCACCGGACGCGCCGTCGTAGGCCCACCCGTGGAACGGGCAGCGGATGCAGTCACCCTCGACGCGGCCGCCGACGGCGAGGTGGGCGCCGAGGTGCGCGCAGTACGCGTCGACGAGCCGGGCGGATCCATCGTCCGTACGGAACAGCGCGAGGTCGCGCCCGAAGTAGTGGAGTGCCCGCACGTCGCGCCCGCTGAGCTCGGACGACAGGGCGACGACGAACCACCCGTTGGGGATGGGGAACGGGAAGCGGTCGCGCACGGTGCGCACGCGCACCCGCGGTGTCGACGGTTCGAGCAGCGCGCGGTCGCGCGGCATCGGGCCGACGACGTGGACGTCATCCACCGACGTCATCCGTGCACCTCCTCGACGGTCGGGCCGATCCGCTCGACGGTGCCGGCCAGCTTGTCGACGTCGAACCGGTACACCTCGGCGGCGGTGAGGCCGAGCATCTGCGCGGTCTCGTCGTGCGGCACGTCGTGGAACACCTCGCGGATCGACGTGCGGGTGTGCGGCCACGTCCCCTCCGGGTGCGGGAAGTCGTTGCCCCACAGCAGCGTCCGTACGCCGACGCGGTGGCGCGTCGCCACCTCGTAGCGCGACGGCGTGGACGCGCCGAGGAACACGTTCACCCCGAGGTACTCGCTCGGTCGCCGCGCCACCGCGTCGCGGAACAGCGACCCGAACTTGCGGGTGTTGTGGCCGCCGATCCACTTCTCGTCCATGCGTTCGACGATGTCGGGCAGCCACCACGCGCCGTCCTCGGTGATCGCGAACCGCAGGGACGGGTGACGGTCGAACGCGCCCGACCACAGCAGGACCCACAGCGGCCGTGCCGCCCACCACCACGCCTCGGTGGCGTAGATCGGCACCATGCCGGGACCGGGGAGGATGTCCTTCGACGCCCCGCCCGAGTGGACGTTCACGACGAGGCCGAGGTCGGCGGCCGCCGACCACACCGGCTCGTACACCGGGTCGTGGTACGCCGGCTTCGACCCCCACAGCGTGGGGATCAGCATCGCCCGCAGCCCCGCGTCGGCGACCCGCTCCATCTCGGCCACCGCCCACGCGACGTCGTGCGCGATCGGGATCGTCGCCACGCCGCACCGCCGCTCGGGGCTCTCCGAACACAGCTCGGCCAGCCACCGGTTGTGGGCGCGGGCGCCGGCCTGCACGAGCGTGCCGTCGAGCTCGCCCGACGACTGGAGGCCGGCGCTGAACGGCGCGGACGCGCCCCCGCCGAGCACGTCGGCATCGGGGAAGATCACCTCGCCGGCGATGCCCTCGCGGTCGAGCTCGGCGTTGCGGGTGGCCGGGTCGTACGACGCCCTGCGGCCGCCGTCGCCGGTCTGCTCCTCCCACTCGACGCGGAACCGCTCCTGCTCCTCCGACGCCGACTCGAGGACGAGCGACCGCAGCGCCAGTGACTGCTCGAGGTCGCGGTCGAACGCCTCGCGAAACTCGGGATCGACGTAGTCGCGGTATGCCTCGCTCGGCGGACCCGCGTGCGTGTCCGACGAGATGACGAGATAGCGGTCGGTGGCCACGTCCTTCCCTCCCTAGATCCCGGCGTGGTGGAGGTAGGGCTCCTTGCGGGCGACGATCGCCTCGGCGCGTGCGCGCACGTCGTCGTCCATCACGCCGTCGGGCAGCAGCCAGAAGCGGTCGTGCAGCACGCCGTCGACGACCCACGACGCCACCTCGGTGAGCGGCATCACCGGGATGTCGTGCCCCTGCGACGACATCATCGAGCGGAAGTCCTCGGCCGACATGCCCGGACGCGAGCGCGGTCGCTCACGCGCCAGCGCGTCGGGGCGGTTGCGGTCCGCGGTCCACAAGCCCGTGAGGAGCAACCCGCCCGCCGGGAGCAGCACGGACGCGCCGATCCGCGAGCCCAGCGCCCGCAGTTGGTGGTGCAGGCACTCGGTCAGCGTCACCACGGCCGCCTTCGACGACGCGTACACCGCGGCCGACGGCATGGCGACGATGCCGCCGTCGGGCGACGACGTGTTCACGACGTGACCGTCCTCGCCGTGGTCGACCATGTGCGGCAGGAACACGTGGATGCCGTTGGCGACGCCGAACACGTTGACCCCGAACGTCCACCGCCAGTCGTTCGGCGTGTTCAGCCACAGTTGTGGCTCGGCCGGCGGGCCGACGCCGGCGTTGTTGCACAGCACGTGAACGTTGCCGAAGCGCGCCGTCGACGCGTCGAGCAAACCGCGCACGGAGTCGACGTCGGTGACGTCGGTCGGGACGCCGACGACGTCGGCGCCGCCGTCGGCGAGCGCGGCGGTCGTGGCGCGCAGCGCGTCCGGCTCGACGTCGGCGAGCACGACGCGCATGCCCTCGCCGACGAAGCGCTCGACGATGGCGCGGCCGATGCCGCTGGCGGCCCCCGTGACGACGGCGGTGCGACCCGTCAGCGTCTCCACGCGACTTTTCATACTACTGTATGAGAATGGCGCGCAAGGTCGGGCGTCCCGCCCGCGTCACCACCGCGGACATCGCCGAGGCCGCGCTTGCCGTCGGGCTCGACCGCGCCACGGTCCGCAACGTCGCGGAGCGGTTGGGCATGAGCGTGCCGGGCCTGTACCACCACGTGCGGACACGCGAGGAGCTCGTCGCCATCGCGGTGGCGCACACGCTCGGCGAGCTCGAGCTGCCGGAGGACCGCGACCAGCCGCTCGTCGCGTGGCTCGAGGAGTACGCGAGGTTCGTGTACGACGCGCTCGTCGCGCAGCCGGAGTTCGTCAGCCAGATCCTCGCCGGCACGGTCGACACGCTGCGGCTCGCGCAGCACCTCGAGCGCTTTCTCTCGGTCGTCACGTCGCGCGGCTTCACGGTCGCGCAGGCGTACGAGCTCTACGAGCACCTGACGGCGGCGGTCGCCGGCGCCGCCGCGAGTTCGATCGGGCGGCGGGCGGCGGCGTCGGGCGGTCACGACGCGATGGGCGACCTCCGGCTGGCGGCCAGGGCGCACGGCGCCGACGAGGTCCCGCTCGTGCACCGCCTGGTGCGGTCCCGCAACGGCCGCGGCGCGCGCCCGCCCGACCCGTTCGCGATGGTGCGGGTCGTGATCGGCGCGCTCGCCGGAGCGCGCTGATGTACGTGCTCGTGCACGCTCGTTTCGGTGACTTCGGTACGGCATAGCGAGCCGAAGTCACCGAAAGCGGCGGGATCTACAGCTAGTAGCCGTACCCGCCGCCGGACGACATCGGCGCCTCGGTCGTGGCCGTCGGCGCCGACGTCGCCGCGGTGGCGCCGGCCGGGTGGGCGACGTGCCAGACGCCGCCGAAGTTCTCGATGCCGTCGCCGTTCACGTCGCCCGGGTTCGTGTCCTTGACGAACCGGTAGTAGTTGGTCCCCTCGAGCGGTGGCCAGATCGCCGCGCACTGGCCCGTGCACGGGACGTCCTTGCCGTTGTTCGTGAGCGTGTAGAGGGCCTTGCCCGACGTGTCCGTGAGGATCTCGCCGAACCTGTCGTTCATCGCCGTCTTGACGTTCGGGTTCGTCGTCGTGGCGGGCGCGGCGGTGGTCGGTGCCGCGGCCGTGGACTGGTCGGTGGTCGTGTCGTCGCCGCCGCACGCGGCGAGGACGACGCCGGCCAGTAGGAGGGCGAGCAGGAGCGTGATCGTTCGGCGCATCACCCCTCCATACGTGCGCGGACCTCGACGGGTTCACCTACGGTCCGCGCCATGCTGCCGCCGTTCGCCCCGGACATCGCCCGCAAGACGTGGCGCACGCTCGAGCCCGTGCACGGGCTCGTGTACTTCGCGGCCGAGCCGGCGGCGCGCTACGCCGACCTCGGTGTGACCGGGCGCGCGGCGTACTTCGCGTCGCGCGCCGCGGCGATGGGCGCGGTCCGCCCGGAGGTGGTGATCGCCACCTTCTTCAACTTCCGGCCGTCGCTCGTGTTCGACGCGCTGCCGCGCGCGTGGGAAGCGGCGCCGCCGGAGGCGTGGATCGCGGCTCGCGTCGACGGTGCGGACGCCGCGCTGCGGCGCGTCCTCGGTGACGACGTCGTCGAGTCCGACGACATGCGACGCGCCGCCGATCTGATCGCGCCGGCCGCTGCCGCGGTCGCGGACGACGCCGCGGGACGGCCGCTCGCCGCCGCGCACGCCGGCACGCCACGACCGGACACCCCGCACCTCGCGCTCTGGCACTCGATCACCGCGCTGCGCGAGCACCGCGGCGACGGTCACGTCGCCTGTCTCGTCGGCGCCGAGGTCGACGCCTGCGAGGCGCTCGTCCTCCACGCCGCGACAGGTGACGTCGCGCGCGCGGTGCTGCAGGCGACGCGGGCGTGGACCGATGACGAGTGGTCGGCGGCGGTCGCGCGGCTCGCGTCGCGCGGGTGGGTCGACCGTGGCGGCGCGTTCACCGACGAGGGTCGCGCCCGGCGCGAGGCGATCGAGCGCCGGACCGACGAGCTCGCCGTCGGGCCGTGGTCGGTCGTCGGCGAGGAAACCTGCGACCGACTCCGCCAGCTCGTCCGGCCGTGGTCGAAGGCGATCGTCGCCGCCGGGACGTTCGCCCGGCCGCCGCAGTAGCCGGCGGTAGGCGCGTCGGCTGCCGGCGTCGAACTTCCGACGTCGTGCGCCGCCGGTTGCCCACCCTCGTCCTCGCGCTCGCGCTCGCCGTCGCGGGTGCCGCACCGGCGGTCGCAAAGAAGACGTCGTCGATGCCGGACGGCTGCGTCGTCGCGCCGTGCGTGCTCGAGCGCGCCGTCCCGCTGCCGTCCGCCACGGCGTTCGGCGCGATCGACAACCGCGTCCGGATCCTTCTGCCGGCGCAGTACGACGGGCACCGCCGCCTGCCGGTTCTCTACCTGCTCCACGGCGCTGGTGACACGTACAGGACGTGGGTCGACAACACCGACGTCGAGACGTTCGCCGCCCGGCTCGGCGTCATCGTGGTCATGCCCGACAGCGGCCACACGCCGGACAGCGGCTGGTACACCGACTGGGCGGACGGGAGCCGCAAGTGGGAGTCGTTCCACATCGGTGTGCTCATCCCGTGGGTCGACGCCACGTTCGCGACGCTCGCGTCCCGGGCGCATCGCGCCGTCGCCGGCCTGTCCATGGGCGGCTTCGGCGCGACCAGCTACGCCGGCCGCCACCCGGACCTGTTCGGCGCCGTCGCCAGCTTCAGCGGGGCCCTGGACACCCAGCTGTACGGGCCCGCCGAAGCGATCGGGTTCGCCGCCGTCAACCCGTACTTCGGCACGCCCGACGCCCGCGTCTGGGGGGACGGCACGACGAACAGTGCCGAGTGGGCCGCCCACAACCCGGCCGCCCTCGCCCGGGCGGGGAAGCTGAAGGGCCTCGACGGGAACCTCTGGCTCACGACCGGCACCGGCACGCCCGGCGGCCCCGCGGGTGACGACCCGAGCAACCCCGGCGGGTACGCCGTCGAGCAGTTCGTGTGGCAGACCAACCAGTCGTTCGAGCTCGCCCTCGCCCAGTCCGGCACCGCGTACCACGATCTCTCGTACGTCGGCGGGCTGCACAGCTGGCCCTACTGGCAGTACGCCCTGCACCAGGTCCTGCCGGCGCTGGCGCAGGCGATTTCGGCAGGCTGATGCCGTAAACCCACCTCAGCGGTGGTTCCCGGCATCAGCCTGGATCGCAGGGGGCGCCCAGCGGGGACCCAGGAACGCCTGCGACGCTTGCGGCCATGCCCAGCGGCGTGAGTGAGGAACGGTCCCCGGCGGAGCTGCTCGAAGAGGCGCTGTTCGAGATCAAGCGCGTCGTCGTCGGGCAGGACGCCATGGTCGAGCGGCTGTTCGTGTGCCTGCTCGCCCGCGGCCATTGCCTGATCGAGGGCGCGCCCGGGCTGGCGAAGACGCTGGCCGCCGAGACGCTCGCCCGCGTCGTGGGCGGGACGTTCGCCCGGCTGCAGTTCACGCCCGATCTGGTCCCCGCCGACCTCGTCGGCACCCGCATCTACCGCCCCTCGACGGAGGCGTTCGACGTCGAGCTCGGCCCGGTGTTCGCCAACGTGGTGCTCGCCGACGAGATCAACCGGGCGCCGGCGAAGGTCCAGTCGGCCCTCTTGGAGGTCATGGCCGAGCACCACGTGTCGATCGCCGGGCACACCCACGCGGTCCCCGATCCGTTCGTCGTGCTGGCGACGCAGAACCCGATCGAGAGCGAGGGCGTCTACCCGCTGCCGGAGGCGCAGCGCGACCGCTTCCTCATGAAGATCCTCGTCGGGTACCCGTCGGCGCGCGAAGAGGCGGAGATCGTGCGGCGCATGAGCGTCGACCGGCCGGTGGCGTCGACCGTCCTGACGCCCGACGACGTGCGCGCGCTGCAGCGCGCCGCCGACCAGGTGTTCCTCCACGATGCCGTCGTCGACTACGCCGTCCGGCTCGTCCTCGCGACGCGCGAGCCGCAGCAGCACGCGCTCGAGGACGTCGACGCCCACGTCGACCTCGGCGCCAGCCCCCGGGCGACGCTCGGTCTGGTCGCGGCGGGCCGTGCGCTGGCGCTGCTGCGCGGGCGTTCGTACGTCCTGCCCCAGGACGTGTACGACGTCAGCCGCGACGTCCTCCGTCACCGCCTGCTGCTGACGTACGAGGCGCTGGCGGACGGCGTGAGCGCGAACGACGTCGTCGAACGCGTCGTGCGCACGGTCACCGCGCCGCGCATCTCGCCCGGCCAGCTCGCCGGAGACGCGGCGTGAGCACGAGGGCGACCGTCGCGCGCGGTGAGACGTCACTGCGCCAGCTCGAGCTGCTCGTGCTGCGCAAGCTCGACGGGCTCCTGCAGGGACAGCACCAGGGGCTCGTCCCGGGCGGCGGGTCCGAGCCCGGCGACGGCCGGCCGTACGAGGCCGGCGACGACGTCCGCCGGATGGACTGGAACCTGACGGCGCGCTCGAACGCGCCCCACATCCGCCAGACCATCGCCGACCGCGAGCTCGAGACGTGGCTGGTCGTCGACGGGTCGGCGAGCCTCGACTTCGGCACGACGGCGTGCGAGAAGCGCGACCTGGCGCGGGCCGCGGCCGCGGCGTTCGGCTTCCTCGCGTCGCGCGACGGCAACCGCGTCGGCGGGGTGCTGTTCGGGGCGGACGACCCGACGGTGTTGCCGCCCCGCAGCGGCCGCGCGCCGCTGCTCGCGCTGTTGCATCGCGTCGAACGACGTCCCCGCCACCCCGAACCGGTCGGATCGGGCCACCGGCAGTCGCTCGCCGATGTGCTCCGGCACGTGCGGCTGACGGCGCGCCGGCGCGGGCTCGTCGTGGTCATCAGTGACCTGCTCGACGAAACAGACTGGCCGCGCGAGCTGCGCGCCCTCGCGCTCCGGCACGACGTCGTCGTCGCCGAGGTGCGCGACCCCCGTGAGCACGCGCTGCCCGACGTCGGGCTGCTGATGCTCGTCGACCCGGAGACCGGGCGGCGCGTCGAGGTCCAGACGGCGAACCGCAAGGTGCGCGAGCGGTTCGAGGCCGCTGCGCGGGCGCGCCTGGGTGAGCGGGCCCGGGCGGTGCGCGCCGCGGGCGCCTCGCACCTCGTGCTCTCGACCGACCGCGACTGGCTGCTCGACGTCGTCCGCTTCGTCGGCGCGCGGAGGCGACGACGGTGACGTTCCTCTCGGCGGCGTGGTTCTGGCTGCTCGTCCCCGTCGCCGCGCTCGCCGGCGCGTACGTCTACCTCCAGACTCGACGACGCCACCACGCGGTCCGCTTCACGAACCTCGACCTCCTCGCGTCGGTCGCGCCCCGCCGCCCCGGCTGGCGCCGGCACCTCCCCGCCGCGGTCACCGCGCTGGCGCTCGTGTCGCTCGTCGTCGCGCTCGCCCGGCCGGCGCACGACGAGCGCGTCCCGAAGGAAGCGGCGACGATCGTGCTCGCCATCGACGTGTCCGGGTCGATGAACGCGACGGATGTGTCGCCGACGCGGCTCGACGCCGCCCGCGACGCGGCCACGAAGTTCGTCGACGAGCTGCCCGACCGGCTCAAGGTCGGGCTCGTCGCGTTCAGCGACGCACCGCGTCTGCTCGTCCCACCGACGACCGACGGTGACGCGGTGAAGGCCGGGCTGAAGGAGCTCACCGCCGGTGGCGGCACCGCCGCCGGCGAGGGCATCGAGACCGCGCTCGTCGCCATCGCCAACGCCGCGCCGGGCGTCGACGTGAAGGGCTCGGCCGCGATCGTGTTGCTGTCCGACGGCGCGTCGACGCTCGGCCGGCCGGTCGACACCGCCGCGCAGGACGCCAAGGACGACGGCGTCCCGGTCAACACGATCGTGTACGGCACCGCCGACGGCACCGTCGAGGTCCGCGGCGAGATCGTGCCGGTGCCGCCCGACCCCGACACGATGCGCCAGGTGGCCGAGACGACCGGCGGCACGTCGTTCGAGGCGGCGTCAGCGAGCCAGCTGCGATCGGTCTACGAGGACATCGGCCACCGCGTCGGGTTCGTCACCGAGCAGCGCGAGATCGGCATGCGCTTCGTCGCCGCCGGCGTCGTCCTGCTGATGGTGGCGCTGGCCGGTGCGCTGGTTTGGTCCGCCCGCATGCTGTGACCGTACCGTTCCGACCCGGATGGGCGACTCGGTCCCGACGGGGCGGTTCGGGCGCATGCTGCGACCGGCGGCCGTGGGTGCGCGAGGCGCCGCCGGCGTTGCCGGGACGTGGGCGCGGGGCCTGTTCCGCGACGCCGACGCACGGGAGCAGGCGCAGACCGAGCGGCTGATCAAGACCGCCGAGCAGGCGGCCGCGCTCATGGGCGAGATGAAGGGCGCCGTCATGAAGCTCGGCCAGATGCTCAGCTTCGCCGACATCTCGGCCCTCCCGCCCGAGGTGCAGACGGTGCTCGCCAGCCTGCAGGCCGACGCGCCGCCGATGGCGTACGACCTCGTCGAGCGCGTCGTCACCGACGAGCTCTGCGCCGCGCCCGACGCGCTGTTCGCGAGGTTCAGCCAGATCCCGATCGCGGCGGCGTCCATCGGGCAGGTCCACGCGGCGACGATGCACGACGGCACAGAAGTCGTCGTCAAGGTGCAGTACCCGGGTGTCGCCGAGGCGATCGACGCCGACCTGCGCAACACCGCGCTGCTGTCGACGCTCGGCACGCTGGCGAAGGCGGTGGCCGGTCCGCTGATGCCCCGCACGGACATGAAGGCGATGACGGCCGAGCTGCGCGACCGGGTCGTGGAGGAGCTCGACTACGTCAACGAGGCCCGCAACCAGCAGCACTTCGCCGACCTCTGGCGCGGGCACCCGACGATCCACGTGCCCGACGTCGTCCACGAGCTCACGACCCGCCGCGTCCTCACGCAGCACTACGCCGACGGCATGCGGTGGGCGGCCGCCGTCGCGCAGCCGAAGGAGCTCCGCGACGCGTGGGGCGAGGCGATCTACCGGTTCGTGTTCACGAGCCTCTACCGGCATCACGTGTTCAACGCCGACCCGCACCCGGGCAACTACCTCTTCCACGAGGACGGCTCGGTCACGTTCCTCGACTTCGGCTGCGTGCGTGTGTTCGACGACGCGCACATCGACGCGCTGCGCCGCTACATCACCGCGATCATCGAGCAGGACGCGAATGCACTCGCCGCGGCGATGACGGCCAGCGGCTGGTACCCGCCGTCGGGTCCCAAGACGGCCCCGGCGCGGATCCTCGAGTTCATGACGCCGGGCTACGCGCCGGTGGTCGACGCGCAGCCGTTCACCTTCACGCCGGAGTGGGCGGCGGACATGGTCGCTCGCCAGATCGGCTTCGCGCCGGGCTACCAGCGGCTCATCAACGAGATGTCGCCGCCGCCGCACTACCTCTTCCTCGGCCGCATCACGATCGGGCTGTTCTCCGTGCTGACCGGGCTTCGCGCCACAGGCGACTGGCGGGCGATGTTCGACGAGATCCAGGGTTGCTGACCCGAACGAGAACCTGTTCTACTTCGGCCGTGCCTCAGCTCCAAGACGTCAAGATGACGCTGGAGTACCCGTACACCCGCACCACCGGACCCGTCATGGGGGCGTTCCTCACCGGCCTTCGCGACGGCAAGATCCTCGGAAATCGGTGCGGCAACCGGGTGCTCTGCCCCCCGCTCGAGTACGACCCCGACACCGCCGAGCCGCTCGGCGACGCGACCGACATGGTCGACGTCGGGCCCGGCGGCGCCGTGAAGAGTTGGACGTGGGTCGCGCAGCCGACACGCAAGCACCCGTTCGACCACCCGTTCGCGTTCGCGCTGATCCAGCTCGACGGCGCCGACACGCCGTTCGTGCACGCGGTCGACGCCGGAAGCGAGGGAGCGATGTCGACCGGCATGCGCGTGGCCGCGCGGTTCCGCGACGAGCGGCACGGCGCGATCACCGACGTGTACTTCGTGCCCGAGGCGGACGCGGCCGGCAGCGCGCAGGACATCACGCCGGGCGACGAGCCGGTCGCCATCACCGAGCACCTCGTCAGCCTCGAGATCAGCGAGCCGCTGTACCCGCACCGCAAGCGCTTCGCGCAGGGACTCCTCGACGGCCGCATCCTCGGCCAGCGGAGCCCCGTGAGCGGCAAGGTGTACGTCCCCTCGCTCGGCTACGACAACATCGAGCGCACCGAGATGACCGAGGCCGACGACGTCGAGGTCGCCGACCGCGGCGCGATCAGCTCGTACACCGTCATCACCCCCGTGCAGTACTACGGCCAGAAGGAGACCGAGCCGTACATCCGGGCGTCGATCCTGCTCGACGGCGCCGACTCGCCGATCATCGGCGTCGACGTCCGCGACATCCCCGTCGAGGAGTTCCGGGTCGGCATGCGGGTCAAGGCGGTGTGGAAGCCCGAGGCCGAGCGCGACGTGAGCGAGCTCGGCAACCGCTTCGGCGGCGCCTGGGAGGGCGTGATCGCCACGTGGGAGCCGACCGGTGAGCCCGACGTCGACCCCCGCCCACTCCAGGAGTTCGCGTTCTGATGCCCCGGGACATCGCCATCGTCGCCACCTCGCAGACGCCGAGCTACGAGCTGTTCAACGACTCCGAGCCGAAGCTCATCATGCGCTGCGTCAACGACCTGCTCGCCAAGACCGGCCTCGATCGCAAGGACCTCGAGTTCACGATCGCCGGGAGCTGCGACTACCTGTCGGGCATGCCGTTCGCGTTCGTCTCGAACATCGACGGCGTCGGCGCGTGGCCGCCGGTGTACGAGAGTCACGTCGAGATGGACGCGGCGTGGGCGCTGTTCGAGGCGTGGCTGCGACTCCAGCTCGGCGACATCGACGTCGCCCTCGTCATCGGCAGCGGCAAGTCGTCGCCCGGCAACCACCGCGAGGTGTTCCCGCTCCAGACCGACCCCTACACGATGGCGCCGCTCGGTCTGGACCCGACGTCGCTCGCCGGCATCCAGGCGCGTGCGCTCGTCGACGCCGGCACGAGCAGCGAGCAGGAGTTCGCCGAGGTCGTCGCCCGCTGCCGTGCCGCGGCGAAGTCCAACCCGAACGCGCAGGTGCGCGGCGACGAGTCGGTCGACGCGTTGCTCGCGGAGCCGTACCTGTCGTCGCCGCTCCGGGCGAAGGACATGGCGCCGGTCGGCGACGGCGCCGCCGCCATCGTCATCGCCGCCGGCAACCGTGCGCGCGAGCTGACGGAGAACCCCGTGTGGATCCGCGGCATCGACCATCGCATCGAGTCGCACCACCCCGGCCTGCGCGACCTCACGACGTCGCCGTCCACGAAGAAGGCGGCCGAGGAGGCCGGCGCGGGCAGCGGCGGCTTCGACGTCGCCGAGCTGATGACGTGGTACTCGTCGGAGGAACCGATCCTGCGCGACGCGCTCGGCCTCGGCCGCAACGGCGGCGTCGACGTCAACCCGTCGGGCGGGCCGCTCACCGGTCACCCGGTGATGGCCACCGGCCTCGTGCGTGTCATCGAGGTCGCGGACCGCATCGCCGCCGGCAGCGCAGGGCGCGGCGTCGCCCACGCGTCGAGCGGCGCGTGCCTGCAGCAGAACCTCGTCTGCGTCCTCGAAGGAGGGAAGTGATGGCACGTCCGGCGGCGGTCGTCGGCATCGGCCAGACCAACTACCGCAAGCGCCTCGACATGACCCTCGACGGCCTCGTGCGCGAGGCCGCGCTGCGGGCGCTCGAGGACGCGGGCATGACGTTCGCCGACATCGACGCCGTCGTCATCGGCAAGGCGCCCGACGCGCTCGAGGCGGTGATGATGCCGGAGCTGTCGCTCGCCGACGCGCTCGGCGCCGTCGGCAAGCCCATCCACCGGGTCCACACCGCCGGTTCGGTCGGCGCGTCGACGGCGATCACCGGCACGACGCTCGTCGAGTCCGGCCGCTACGACCGCGTGCTCGTCGTCTGTTACGAGAAGCAGTCCGAGGGCAACGCGACGTGGGCGCTGTCGGGCGGGCGCTCGGGCGGCCAGGGCGCCGGCGGCACGTTCGCGCCGTGGATCCGCTCGTACATCGCGCGGTCGGGCGCGCCGGAGCACATCGGCTGGTACGTCGCCACGAAGGACCGGCAGAACGCGCTCAAGAACCCCTACGCCCACCTGAAGCTGCCGGACATCTCGATCGAGAAGGTGAAGGAGTCCCCGATGCTGTGGGACCCGCTGCACTTCCTCGAGTCGTGCCCGTCGTCGGACGGCGCGGCCGCCATCGTCCTCGCGTCGGAGGACGTCGCCAAGCGGTGCCCGCAGAAGCCGGCCTGGGTGATCGCCCACGCCAAGCGCACCGAGTTCTCGTCGTTCCCCGGCCGCGACACCGTCAAGCCGCAGGCCGGCGTCGACTGCGCCGAGGCGCTGTACAAGAAGGCGGGCATCACGAACCCGCTCGAGCAGATCGACTGCGCCGAGATCTACGTCCCGTTCTCGTGGTACGAGCCGATGTGGCTCGAGGGTCACCTCATCACGCCCGAGGGCGAGGGCTGGAAGCTCACCGACTCGGGTGCCACCGCGCTCGACGGCTCCTTCCCGGTGAACATGTCGGGCGGCGTGCTGTCGTCGAACCCGATCGGCGCGTCGGGCCTGATCCGCTGCCTCGAGGCGGCGAACCAGGTGCGCGGCACCGCGGGCGAGTACCAGGTGCCGGACGCGAAGGTCGCCATGGGGCACGCCTACGGCGGCGCCGCCCAGTACTTCGCCATGTGGATCGTGAGCTCCGAGCTGAATCCGGAGTTCTGATGGAACCGTTCCGCGTCGACGTTGCCGATGCGGATCTCGACGACCTCCGCCGCCGGTTGCGCGACACGCGCTGGCCGGCGGCGGCGCCGCGTCCGGGGTGGGACACGGGCGTGCCGTTGGAGTGGCTGCGCGACGTGTGCGACCACTGGGCGACCGCGTACGACTGGCGCACGGAAGGCGAGGCACGGCTCAACGCGTTCGAACAGGTCCGCACGACGATCGACGGCGTGGCGATCCACTTCCTCCACGTGCGTGCACCGCGTGACGACGCGCTGCCGATCGTCATGACGCACGGGTGGCCCGGTTCGGTGTTCGAGTTCCTCGACGTCATCGGGCCGCTCGCCGAGTCGTTCCACCTCGTCGTTCCGTCGCTACCGGGCTACGGGTTCAGCGACCAGCCGTCGGAGCCGGGATGGGGCGCGGCGCGCACCGCGCGAGCGTGGACGCAGCTCATGGCCTCGCTCGGCTACGACCGGTACGGCGCGCAGGGTGGCGACTGGGGTTCGATGGTCACGACCGTCATCGGGACGATCGACCCCGACCACTGCACCGGGATCCATCTCAACATGGCGATCGCCGGTCCCTCCGGTGACGACGACCTCACGGAGTCGGAGCAGCGCGCGCTGGCGGACATGAAGCGCTACAACGACGTCGACTCCGGCTACATGAAGCTGCAGTCGACGCGGCCGCAGACGCTGGCGTACGCGCTGACCGACTCACCGGCCGGGCAGGCGGCGTGGATCCTGGAGAAGTTCTGGTCGTGGGTCGACCACGACGGCGACCCCCGCTCGGTGATCCCGGTCGACCGGCTGCTCGACAACGTCACGCTCTACTGGCTGACCCGCACCGCCGGCTCGTCGGCCCGCATGTACCAGGAGACGATGGGCGCCGGCGACCTCGGCCCCGGCGGCGCCGTGGCCGTGCCGACCGGTGTCACGGTGTTCCCCGGCGAGATCTTCCGCCCGTCGCGCCGGTGGGCCGAGCGGCGCTACCCGCACCTCGTCCACTTCACCGAGCAGCCCCGCGGCGGCCACTTCGCCGCCTTCGAGCAGCCGGACCTGTTCGTCGACGACGTGCGGACGTTCTTCTCGTCGCTGGCGTAGCCGCGGTCGACGAGCGACCACCCCCGTTTTCGTTGCAAGAAACGAAAACGGGGCCCCTGGCCACCAGCTTCGTTTCATGAAACGAAAATCGGGGTGGCGAAGCGGATCTCGTAGCCGCAGCTCGTGTCGCCGCCGAGCATGTGGTGGACGCGCTCGACCTCGGCATCCGGGAGCACCTCGCGGATGAAGTCCATCTCGGTGCTGCACGCGGCGCGGTAGCGGTCGGCGATGTCGAAGATCGCGCAGTGGCGCTCGACGACGTGCCACGTCCCCGTCGGGTCGTCGGCCGCCGGTGGGAGCGCCTCGGCGACGTAACCGTCGTCGTCGAGGATGCGGGCCAGCTCGTGCACCCGCGATGCGAACGTGCCGTCGTCGGCCGCCGCGATCCGCGCGCGTGCGCGCTCGACGCGACGGCGACGGCGGCGCTCGAACACCTCGTCGACGAGCGACTCGTCGATGTCGGCCAGGTCGCCGAGGACGTCGGACGCCAGCGCGTCGTAGCGGTACGGGAAGTGGCGGTGCCCGTCGGCGGTCAGCGACCACCGCACCGCCGGCCGGCCGCGCCGACCGGTCGGGACCTCGCGGCGCTGGACGAGGCCGTTGTCGTGCAACGTCTGGAGCTGCTGGCGCACGGCGCTCGGCGAGATCCCGAGCGCTTCGGCCAGCTCGGCGGCGTCCGACTCGCCCAGCCGCTTCAGCAGGCTCAGGGAACTCACGGCAGCACCAGGTGGAGGTCGCCGAACTCGTGCCACAGGTAGCGCTCGGCGAGGGCGGCGTCGTACGAGCGCACGAGAAGATCGCGGCCGGCCACCGCGTCGAGCATGGCGAGGTGCGACGCCTGCGGCTCGTGCCACCCGGTGAGCAATCCGTCGACGGCGCGCAGCCTCGTGTCGCCCCGCACGACGAGCTCGGTCCATCCCGATCCGGGGTGTACGACGCCGTCGGTGTCGACGACGGTCTCGAGCGTGCGCACGACGGTCGTGCCGACGGCGATCACCCGCCGGGCGTCGTTGATCCGACGGGCAGCGTCGACACCGACCGAGTACTTCTCCGGGTAGGGCGGCTCGTGGTCCTCGAGCGACGACACGCCGCAGTGCAGCACGATCGGCACGACGTCCACGCCGCGCGCCATCACGCGGGTGAGCAGCTCGTGGGTGAACGCCCGCCCCGCGCTCGGCAGCTCGACACTTCCCGGGACGGAGGCGTAGACGTTCTGGTAGGCGTCGAGCGGCCACGCGCCGGCGACATAGCCGTAGCGGATCGGCTCGCCGTAGCGGTCGAAGTGGGCGGCGGCACCAGCACCGGCGCCGGCGCCGGCGGTGGGTGTCTCGATGCGGGCGAGCCACAGCCGCGAGTCGAGCGTGACGTGGCCGACGAGCTCGGCCGTGGCGCCGCCCGTGAGCGCCAGCCGCCAGCCGGGCTCGCCGCCGCGGTACTGGTGACTGCGGTTGCGCAGCTCGACGGACCACAGGTCGGTGCCGGGCACGAGCGTCGACAGGTGGAGCTCGATCGGACAGCCCGCCGGCGTCGTCGCGCCGATGGACGCGGGCACGACCTTCGACACGTTGATCACCAGCGCGTCGCCCGGTTCGAGCAGGCCGGGCAGGTCGGTGAAGCGCCGGTGCTCGAGCTCGCCGGTCGTGCGGTGCGCGACGAGCAGGCGGACGTCGTCGCGGCCCGAGCTGCCCGGTCGCAGCTCGGCGGGTGTCGTCGCCTCGAGCTCCGCCGGGAGGACGAAGTCGAGCGTGTCGAGCGGTGTGCGAACGGACATCACAGCTCACTCGCCCGGTAGCGGCCGCTCGGCAGCGGCGGGTCGCCGTCGATCAGCCGTCTGAGGTTCGGGACGACGGCCTCCGGCAGCGGCCGGTCGGAGATGTCCTCGCCCGGGAACGCGTCCTGGTGCATCTGCGTACGCAGGTCGCCGGGGTCGACGGCGTACACGTGCAGCGTCGGGTGCTCGGCCGCGAGCACGTTCGTCAGCTGGTCGAGCGCCGCCTTCGTCGCGCCGTACCCGCCCCAGCCCTCGTAGCCCTCGACGGCGGCGTCGGACGTCACGTTCACGATGCGACCGGTGCCGCGCAGGGCGGGGAGCGCGAGCTGGATCAGGCCGAGCGGCGCGGAGACGTTCGTGCGGAAGAGCGCGTCGAGGTCGTCGAGCGGGTAGTCGGCGAGCGGGCGGATCGGGCGGTCGTCGGGACCGAGCCCGCTGGCGTTGTTCACGAGGACGTCGAACGCACCGCCACCGACCTCCCGGGCGGCATCGACGAGCTCGGCGCGGTGGCGCGCGTCGGTGACGTCACCGGCGATCGCCACGACGCCGTCGCCGAGCTCGCGGGTGGCGTCGTCGAGCGCGTCGGCGTGGCGGGCGGTGAGGACGAGGTGCCAGCCGTCGCCGGCCAGCGAGCGGGCCAGGGCGAATCCGAGCCCCCGGGACGCTCCGGTGATCAGAGCGGTCGTCATGCCGAATAGAACAAGGTGATCCTTGCGCTATTCCTAGAAGTGCCAGGGGAACCTCGACCAGTCGGGTGGGCGCTTCTCGAGGAAGGCGTCGCGTCCCTCCTCGGCCTCGTCGGTCATGTACGCCAGGCGGGTCGCCTCGCCGGCGAACACCTGCTGGCCCACGAGCCCGTCGTCGATGAGGTTGAAGGCGAACTTGAGCATGCGCTGCGACGTCGGTGACTTGGCGTTGACCTTGCGACCCCACTCGAGCGCGACGCGCTCGAGGTCGGCGTGCGGGACGGCGGCGTTCACCGTTCCCATCTGCATGCCCTCCTCGGCCGAGTACTCGTCGGCGAGGAAGAAGATCTGGCGCGCGAACTTCTGTCCGACCTGCCGTGCGAGGTACGCCGAGCCGAACCCGCCGTCGAACGACGCGACGTCGGCGTCGGTCTGCTTGAACCGCGCGTGCTCGCGCGATGCGATGGTGAGGTCGCAGACGACGTGGAGCGAGTGCCCGCCGCCCGCCGCCCATCCGGGCACGACGCAGATGACGACCTTGCCCATGAAGCGGATCAGGCGCTGCACCTCGAGAATGTGGAGGCGGCCGGTCTTCGCCGGGTCGATGGTTTCGGCCGTCTCTCCGTCGGCGTACCTGTACCCGTCGCGGCCACGGATGCGCTGGTCGCCGCCGGAGCAGAACGCCCACACGCCGTCACGCGGCGACGGCCCGTTCCCGGTCAGCAGCACGCAACCGACGTCGGTCGTCATGCGGGCGTGGTCCAGGGCGCGGTACAGCTCGTCGACGGTCTGCGGGCGGAACGCGTTGCGGATCTCCGGCCGGTCGAACGCGATGCGCACGGTGCCGTGGTCGACGGCGCGGTGGTACGTGATGTCGGTCAGCGACTCGAAGCCGGCGACAGGGCGCCACGCGTCGGGGTCGAACAGCTCCGAGACGGTGTCCGAGGCCATGGCCGCGGAACCTACCGGCGGGGCCGACCGGGTACCGCCTCCGGTGATCGGGTAGCCCGCGACGGCGGGCGAACGGCGAGTCGAACGAGTCGAAGGAGACAGGCGATGAGCGCAGACGGGATGACGGGCGCCAGGGCCGACGCCATCGAGCTGCTCACGGAGCAGCACCGAGAGGTCGAGCAGCTGTGGAGGATGCTGGAGGTCGGACGGTCGACCGAGACGGGACAGAAGATCGTCGAGGCGCTGTCGCGGCACGACGCGATCGAGACGCAGTTGCTCTATCCGGAGCTCCGCGAGGCCGGCGGCGAGGAAGGCAAGGAGCTGTCGGCGCACAGCCTCGACGAGCACAAGCAGGTGCGCGAGCTGTTGACCCGGGTCGACGGCAAGGACTTCGGCGACGACGCGGTGTTCGCGACGATGCGCGAGTGCGTCGAGGCCGTCATGCACCACGTGCAGGAGGAGGAGTCGACGATCTTCCCGCTGCTGCGCTCGGTGTGCGACGAACCGCGGTTGATGGACCTCGGCACGCGGATGGCGGAGATGCACAGGATGGCGCCGACGCACCCGCATCCGCACACGCCGGACAGCAAGGTCGGGGCGACCGTCGCCGGTGCGGTGTCCGCCGTCGTCGACCGGGCGCGGGACGCGATGCGGGAGGCGAGCGACCGGGGTTGACCCGTAGGGTGGGCGCCATGGCGGCCGACGTGGTCACCCGCAACAACGTGGTGGTCGGCGGGCGTCCCGACGGGCGGCCGATGGTGTTCGCTCACGGCTTCGGATGCGACCAGCACATGTGGCGCTTCGTGGCGCCGGCGTTCGAGGACAGGTTCCGGACGATCCTGTTCGACTACGTCGGCGCGGGCGCGTCCGACCTCCGCGCCTACGACGCCGAGCGGTACGCGACGCTCGGCGGCTACGCCCGCGACGTCGTCGAGATCTGCGAGGCGCTCGACCTCCACGACGCGGTGTTCGTCGGTCACTCCGTCAGTTCGATGATCGGTGTCCTGGCGTCGCTGGAGGCGCCCGAGCGGATCGGCGCGCTCGTGCTGATCGGGCCGTCGCCCCGCTACATCGACGACGACGGCTACACCGGAGGGTTCTCGCCCGCCGACATCGACGAGCTGCTCGCGTCGCTCGACAGCAACTACCTCGGCTGGTCGAGCGCCATGGCGCCGGTGATCATGGCGAACGACGACCGGCCCGAGCTCGGTGCCGAGCTCACGGCGAGCTTCTGCCGGACCGATCCCGACATCCAGAAGCGGTTCGCCAGGGCGACGTTCCTGTCCGACAACCGCGACGATCTCGCCCGCGTCAAGGTGCCGGCGCTCGTCCTGCAGTGCGCGCAGGACGTGATCGCGCCCGACGCCGTCGGTGCGTTCGTCGCCGCGCGGATTGCCGGCAGCCGGCTCGTGCGGATGCGGGCGACGGGCCACTGTCCGAACCTGTCCGCGCCCGAGGAGACGATCGACGCGATCCGCGCGTTCCTCGACGAACCGTGACCGTCGCCGATCGAGCGTTCTACGACGCGCTCGTCGAGGACGACGCCGAGGAGCTGTACGAGAACGCGCCGTGCGCGTACCTGTCGCTGCTCCCCGACGGGTCGATCGCCAAGGTGAACGCAACCTTCACCGCGTGGACCGGCCACGCACGTGACGACGTCCTGGGCCGGCGCTTTCCCGACCTCCTCGCGCCGGGGGACCGCATCTTCTACGAGACGCACATTGCGCCCATGCTGCGCATGCAGGGCTTGATACGCGAGATCGCCGTCGATGTCGTGTGCGCGCCGTCGTCGGTGCGCCTGCCGGTGCTGATGAACGCGGCGGTCAAGGTCGACGGCGCGACCGGTGAGCCTCTCGTCGTGCGGGCCGTGCTGTTCGACGCCACCGAGCGGCGGCGGTACGAGCGTGAGCTGGTCGCTGCGCGGGAACGGGCCGAGGCGTCCGAGCAGCGGGCAACCGCCCTCGCCCGCACGTTGCAGGAGAGCTTCCTGCCCGCGGCCATGCCCCAGATGCCCGGCTTCGACGTCGCCGGCGCGTACCGCCCGGCGGGTGACGGAAGCGAGGTCGGCGGCGACTTCTACGACGTGTTCGCCGCCGGTCCGGACCGATGGGCCCTCGTACTCGGCGACGTGTGCGGCAAGGGTGCCGCCGCCGCGGTGCTCACCGCGCTCGCCCGGTACACCGTGCGGGCGGAGGTGCCGCGCTCGTCGTCGCCTCGCGACGTGCTGGGCGCGGTGCACGCGGCGATGCTGCGTTCGCATCCCGACCGCTACTGCACGGCGGTGCTCGCGGTGGTCGAGCGCAGCGCGACCGGCGCGACGATGACCGTCGGTGCGGGCGGTCACCACCTCCCGCTCGTCGCCCGGACGGACGGTGCCGTCGAAGCTGTCGGCCGGCCGGGGACGATCATCGGGATGCTCGACGAGTCGAATGTGGTCGACGTGCGCGTCGACCTGTCGCCGGGCGAGATCGTCGTCATGTTCACCGACGGTGTGACCGAGGCGCGGCGTGACGGCCGGTTCTTCGAGGCCGACGCGGTCCGGTCCCTCGTCGCGTCGGTGCGCGACGACGACGTGCAGGCGATCGCCGACCGCATCGTCGGCGCCGCGCTCGACTTCCAGCACGGCGACGCGGCCGACGACATCGCCGTGCTCGTGCTCAAGGTGCGCTGACGGATGCCCGTCGACCTGCCCGCGCTGTGTGACGACCTCGCCGCCGAGCACGTCGCGCTCGACGCGCTCGTCGCCGACCTCGACGAGCCGGGGTGGCGCACCCCCACGCCGGCCGTCGGGTGGGACGTGCGCGACACGATCGGGCACCTCGCGTTCTTCGACGAAGCGGCGACGCTCGCCGCCCGCGATCCCGCGGCGTTCGAGCGCGACATGTCGGGCGGGGTGGCTGTCGACGCCGACGGGTTCATGGCGTCGGTCGTCGAGCGTGCCCGCGCGATGGCGGGCAGCGACGTGCTGGCGTGGTGGCGCTCGGCGCGCTCGTCGTTCCTCGCGACCTTCCGTGTGCTCGACCCGTCCACACGAGTGCCGTGGTTCGGCCCGCCGATGAGCGCAGCGTCGAAGGTGACGGCGCGGCTGATGGAGACGTGGGCGCACGGCCAGGACGTCGTCGACGGGCTCGGTTTGCCGGCGTCGGCGCGTCCGGCGACGGTGCGGCTGCGCCACGTCGCGCACATCGCCGTCGGTGCCCGCCCGTTCTCGTACATGGCGCACGGCATGGAGCCGCCGTCGACGCCGGTGCGCGTCGAGCTCGCGCCGCCCGAGTCCGTCGGTGGTGACGCGTGGGTGTGGGGTCCCGAGGACGCGCCCGACCGCGTGTCCGGCCCGGCGCTCGACTTCTGCCTCGTGCTCACGCAGCGTCGCCACGTCGAGGACACCGCGCTCGTCGCGTCGGGCGCGCTGGCGGAGGAGTGGTTGCGGATCGGCCAGGCGTTCGCCGGCCCGCCCGGCGAGGGACGGCGCCCCGGCCAGTTCGGGTAGGACCGCCCACATGGCGATCGCGTCGACGTTCCGGGCGCTGTCGCGAGCGCGGGGCGCACGGATCTTCCATCCCGACGGCACCGCGTACGCGGCCCGGTGGGTCGTCGACGACCGGGCCGAGCTCCCGCCCATCCCGCTGTTCGAGCGTGGTGCGGACCTCGACGCGATCGTGCGGCTGTCACGCGGCGCCGGGCTGCCGAAGGCGCTGCCCGACGTCCTCGGCCTCGCCGTACGCGTCGTGGCGCTGTCGCAGGACCTGCTGCTCGTCACGACGCCCGGCGGCGCACCGGTCCTGCGGCGTCTGCTGCTGCCTGCGTGGCGGTACGGCGGGAAGTGGCTGTCGACGCTCGTGCCGTTCGACGCCGCCGGCCGCCGTCTGGTCGTCGGCGCCCACGTCGACGACCACGATCCGACCCGCGTCCGCTTCACCGTTGCCCCGCCGCTCGGCGCGTGGGAACCGGTCGCCACGCTGCTGCTCGGTGACGAACTCCCCGACGACGTCCAGCACGAGCTGCGCTTCGACCCCTGGCACGACGGCGGCGGCCTGCGTCCCGTCGGTGTGCTCAACCGGTTGCGCGCTCGCGCCTACCCGGCCAGCCAGGAGGGCCGCCCGGACACGTGAGCGACCGGCGTCACACGCCGAGGCCGCGACCGATGATCTCCTTCATGATCTCGGTCGTGCCGCCGTAGATCGTCGTGACGCGGGCGTCGGCGTACGCACGGGCGATCGGGTACTCGCGCATGTAGCCGTAGCCGCCGTGCAGCTGGACGCCGCGGTCGGCGGCGCGGTTCTGCAGCTCGGTGCACCACCACTTCGCCATCGCGGCCCGCTCCGGGGTGAGCGTCCCGGCGTTCAGCTCGACGACGCACTGGTCGACGAACGCCTGCGCGACCTCGACCTCCGTCGCCAACTCGGCCAGCGTGAAGCGCGAGTTCTGGAACGAGCCGATCGGCTGGCCGAACGCCTGGCGCGACTTGCAGTACTCGAGCGTCACGTCGAGGGCGAAGCGCGCCGCCGAGACGCCGGCGACGGCGATGGAGAGCCGCTCCTGCGGCAGGTTCGACACGAGGTAACGGAAGCCCTCGCCCTCGTCGCCGAGCCGGTTGCCGACCGGCACCGACACGTCGGTGAAGAACAGTTCGGCGGTGTCCTGGGAGTGCAGGCCGATCTTGTCGAGGTTGCGGCCCCGTTCGAACCCGTCCATGCCCCGCTCGACCACGACGAGCGACATGCCGCGGTGCTTCTGCGACGGGTCCGTCTTGACCGCGACGATGACGAGGTCGGCGTTGATGCCGTTCGTGATGAACGTCTTCGCCCCGTTGACGATGTACCGGTCGCCGTCGCGGATCGCCGTCGTCGACATCGACGCGAGGTCCGACCCGATACCCGGCTCGGTCATGGCGATGGCCGTGATGAGCTCGCCGGACGCGATGCCCGGCAGCCAGCGCGCCCGCTGCTCGTCGGTGCAGTACGTGAGGAAGTACGGCAGGCAGATGTCGTTGTGCAGCGAGATCCCGAGGCCGGCGCCGTTCACGCCGGCGTAGTGGAACTCCTCGTCGAGCACGACGTTGTAGCGGAAGTCGTCGACGCCACCGCCGCCGTCGGCCTCGGGTACGGCCATGCCGAGCAAGCCGATCGAACCCGCCTTGGCGAACAGCTCGCGATCGACGACGCCCGCCTCCTCCCACGCCTCGAAGTGCGGGACGATCTCCTTCTCGACGAAGCGCCGGGCCGTCGCCCGGAACGCCTCGTGCTCCTCGTCGAACAGCGCGCGTGCCACGCACGTCAGCGTACGAACAAAGTGCATGCGCCCGACACCCGGGGGGTAGCGCAGATACCCCCCACCACCACGGGCGGGCACCGGTCGGCTCTGCGGAGGAGCGACGCCGACGGTGCCCGCCCGCACCGCGTCCGGCGGGTGTCGCGGTGGGTAGGTTCGCAACCATGCGCTACAGGCGACTCGGCGACAGCGACCTCGAGGTCTCGGAGATCAGTCTCGGCTCGTGGCTCACGTACGGCGTGGGCGTCGAGGCGGAGGCGGCGAAACGCTGCGTCGACACCGCGTTCGACTGCGGCATCAACTTCATCGACACGTCGAACTCCTACGGGCGCGGCGCGGCGGAGGAGTTCCTCGGCGGTGCGCTCGCCGGCCGCCCGCGCGACTCGTACATCCTGGCGACGAAGGTGTTCTTCCCGATGTCGGACACCGACCGTGGACTCAGCGCCGCGCAGATCCGCAAGCAGTCGGAGGCGTCGCTGCGGCGGCTGCGCACCGATCACGTCGACCTGTACCAGTGCCACCGCTACGACACCGACACACCGCTCGACGAGACCATGCGAGCGCTCACCGAGGTCGTCGAGTCGGGCAAGGCGCGCTACATCGGCTTCAGCGAGTGGTCCCCGGCGCAGATCCGGGCCGCGCTCGACCTCGTCGGTTCCGCCGGTGTGACGAAGTTCGTGTCGAGCCAGCCGCAGTACTCGATGCTGTACCGCCGCCCGGAGAAGGCGGTCATCCCGCTGTGCGCGGCGAACGGCATCAGCCAGATCGTGTGGTCGCCGCTCGCGCAGGGCGTCCTCACCGGCAAGTACACGCCCGAGTCGCCACCGCCGGCCGACTCACGGGCCGCGTCCGACTCGATGGGCCAGATGATGGGCGACTGGTTGAAGCCGGAGGTCATCGAGGCGGTGCAGGGACTGCGCCCGATCGCCGCCGACCTCGGCCTGTCGATGGCACAGCTCGCGCTGGCCTGGGTCCTGCGCGAGCCGAACGTGGCGTCGGCGATCGTCGGGGCGACGAAGCCGTCACAGGTGGAGGACAATGCGGCGGCGTCGGGCATCACGCTCGACGCGTCGACGTTGCAGGCGATCGACGGCGCGCTGGCGTCCGTCCTGTAGGCCGGTAGGGCGAGGTCAGGGGAGCGAAGACATGGACGACCGCGACATCTACGACCGCATCTCGAAGCTGGTCGACGAGGAGCACACGCTCTTCGGCCGCCACGGTCAGGGCGAGGGGCTGACGAACGACGAGGAGCAGCGCCTGCGCGACCTCGAGGTCAACCTCGACCAGTGCTGGGACCTGCTGCGGCAGCGTCGCGCCCGCCGCCACGCCGGCGAGTCACCCGATGACGCGTCGGTGCGCGACGCCGACACCGTCGAGCACTACCAGCAGTAGGGGGTCGACCGCTCGAGATTGGGTGATTGGCCGCCCATAGGGCGGCCAATCACCCAATCTCGGCGCAGTTCAGGCGGCGCGGGACGACAGCGCCCGCCAGAGCGCGGTGTACGACGGGTACTCGAGCGCCGGCGTCACCCACCCCGACCGGACGAGCTCGTCGTGCAGCGCGGGGAGGTTCCGGAAGGGCACGCCCATGTCGACGTGGTGGGCGAGGTGCCAGCCGGTGTTGAACGGCACCATCCAGAAGCGGGCGAGCGGCGTCTGGCGCACGACGTGCGTCGTCAGCCGCCGGTCGGGCGAGCGAGTCATGCCGCCGTGCTCGGCGATCGCCCGCAGCCGGTTGATGACGCGCCACACCGTCATCCACGGCGCCAGCCACAGCAGCGGGTACAGCTCGGGCCGCCCGAACGCGGTGAACACGAGCAGGATCACCGCCTGCGTGCCGAGGATGCGCAGCGCGAGCGGGCGCGACGCCTTCGTCCGCACCGCCCGCAACAGCGGCCGCAGGTTCTTCCAGCCCGACACGAAGAACAGGTCGCGGCGCAGCTTGCGCAGCAGCGAGTCACGCGTGATCGGGTAGCCCTGGTACAGCCCGAGGTCCGGCTCGTTCGGGCCCATCTCGTCCTTGTGGTGGGCGAAGTGCGACCGGCGGTAGATGTCGAACGGCACGAACGCGGGGTACGCGAGCAGCCATCGACCGACGACGTCGTTCGCCCGCTTGTTCGTGAACAGCAGCTTGTGCGCGCCCTCGTGGGCGAGGATGGCGTACAGCGCGAACGCCCGGCCCATCAGCACGAAGGCAGCGACCCATGCCAGCGGGTGACCGATCCACGCGGCGAGCGCGATCACGCCGAACGACTGCGCGTAGACGCCGATCACGGTGAAGACGTTGCGCGCATCGGCGATCCGGCGCAGGTCGTGACGGACGTCCGCCACCGGCATGCCGGACGCGGTCAGCCGGTCGGTCGGGAGGACGTCGGGGAGCAGGTCTGGCGCCGGGAGCACGGTCGCAGCCATCGCCGTACATATTACAGTTTCGTTGCACATGACGCCAGTGCGTGACAACGACGACGGGCTCGGGCTCCGGCCGCTGACGGCCCGGTCCATCGTGGCGTCGACGCTGCTCGGCATGCGCCCACCGGAGCTCTCGGCGCAGCTCCTCGTCCGCAGCGGTGAGCTGTTCGGCATCGCCGAGGGGACCACGCGCACCGCCCTGTCCCGGATGCTCAACGCCGGCGAGCTGGTCGCCGTCGACGGCCGCTACCGGCTCGCCGGCCATCTGCTCGACCGCCAGGCCCGCCAGGACGCGAGCCGGCACCCGCGCCTGCGTGCCCGCTGGGACGGTCAGTGGCGGTCGGCCGTCGTCGTCGCCGAACGCCGCTCCGCGTCCGAACGCACCGCGCTGCGCACGGCGATGACGCGCGCCCGTTACGGCGAGCTGCGCGAGGGCGTGTGGCTGCGACCGCACAACCTCGCCGAGGGACCGCCCGACGTCGACGGCGTGACGTGGTTGGGCGCGCGCCCCGACGACCCCCGCGCAGTGACGCGCCGGCTCTGGGACCTCGCCGCGTGGGCCGACCGGGCCGAGCGCCTGCGCCGGGCGATGACGCCGTCGGTCGACGAGTCGGATCTGGCGCATGCGTTCGAGGTGTCCGCCGCCGTGCTGCGCCACCTGCAGTCCGACCCGCTGCTCCCAGATCAGCTGTTGCCGTCGCGTTGGCCGGGCGACGCGCTGCGCGAGGAGTACGAGCGCTTCGACACCGACTTCAAGACGACGTGGCGCGCGTGGTTCCGGCGTTACCGTCACGCGTGATGGTCGCCGGCACCACCGCGCTCCACACCGACCGATACGAGCTGACGATGGTGCAGGCCGCGCTGCGCTCGGGCGTCGCCGACGTGCCGTGCGTGTTCGAGGTGTTCGCGAGGCGCCTGCCCGCCGGCCGGCGCTACGGCGTGCTCGCCGGCGTCGAGCGCGTCGCCGACGCCGTCGTCGGGTTCCGCTTCGGCGACGACGAGCTCAGCTTCCTCGCCCCGTTGCTCGATGCCGAGACGTGCGAGTACCTCGCCGGGTACCGCTTCACCGGCGACATCGACGCCTACCGCGAGGGCGAGGCATGGTTCCCCGGGTCGCCGGTGATGTCGTTCACGGGCACGTTCGCCGAGACCGTCGTCCTCGAGACGGTCGCCTTGTCGATCCTCAACTTCGACTCCGCCGTCGCCGCCGCCGCCTCGCGCATGGCCGTTGCCGCTGCCGGTCGCGGGCTGGCCGAGATGGGCAGCCGGCGGGTCCACGAGGAGGCTGCCGTCGCCGCCGCGCGCGCCGCGTACATCGGCGGTGTCCGGACGACGTCGAACCTCGAGGCCGGCCGCCGTTACGGCGTACCGACGATGGGCACGTCGGCGCACGCGTTCGTGCTCGCCCACGGCGACGAGAAGGCGGCGTTCGCCGCGCAGGTCGACGCGCTGGGTCCCGCCACCACCATCCTCGTCGACACCTTCGACATCGCCGAGGGCATCCGGAACGCGGTCGCGGTCGCGGGACCGGAGCTCGGGTCGATCCGTATCGACTCGGGTGACCTCGCCGCCGAGGCTCGTCGAGCGCGTGCGCTCCTCGACGAGCTGGGGTGCCCGGCAACGAAGATCCTCGTCAGCGGCGACGTCGACGAGTGGACGATCGCCGCGCTCGCGAGCGCGCCCGTCGACGCGTTCGGCGTCGGCACGAGCGTCGTCACCGGGTCGGGTGCACCGACCGCGGGGCTGATCTACAAGCTCGTGGAGCGCAACGGCGTGCCGGTGGCGAAGCGGTCGGTGGGGAAGGCGACGCGCGGCGGCCGCAAGTACGCGTGGCGCGTCGTCGACGGCGGATCGGCAGTGCGCGAGGTCGTCCGGACGAGCGACGACCCGCCCGACGAGCCGCACCGTGCGTTGCAGGTCCCGCTCGTGCGGGGCGGCGAGGTCGTGGACCGGCCGGCGCTCGCCGACGTCGCCGCCCACCACGATCGCGTGCGTGCCGAGCTGGGACCCGTCGGGGTGGGCATCGAACCGGGCCCGCCGGCGTTGGAGGTGACGGAATGAGAGCGCTCATCGTCGTCGACGTGCAGAACGACTTCTGCGAGGGCGGGTCGCTCGCCGTCGCCGGCGGCGCCGCCGTCGCCCGTCGCATCAGCGCGTACGTCGACGAGCAT
The DNA here is from genome assembly GCA_035700105.1 of Acidimicrobiales bacterium. Lineage (GTDB taxonomy): Bacteria > Actinomycetota > Acidimicrobiia > Acidimicrobiales > DASSOZ01 > DASSOZ01. Next base: position 18,165 of record DASSOZ010000009.1, on the reverse strand, counting down.
CGTGACGACTACCGCGTGGTCGTCGCGACCCGCGACCGCCACGTAGACCCGGGCCCGCACTTCGCGGACTCGCCCGACTACGTCGACACGTGGCCGGCGCACTGCGTCGTCGGCACGCCGGGCGCCGACTTCCACCCCGATCTCGACACGACCCACGTCGACGACGTGTTCGACAAGGGCGCGCACGCCGCCGCGTACTCAGGGTTCGAGGGTGCGGACGAACGTGGCACGACGCTCGACGTCTACCTCCGCTCGCACGACGTCGACGCCGTCGACGTCGTCGGTATCGCGACCGACCACTGCGTGCGGGCGACCGCCGCCGACGCCAACGTCAACGGCTACCGCACCCGCGTGCTCACCGATCTCACGGCTGGCGTCGCACCCGACACCACCGCAAAGGCGATCGAGCAGCTGACACGGGCGGGCGTGGAGGTCACCCTCTCCTCCTGAGGCGACCGCGGTGCCAACATGGACGGTGAGGGGAGGAGTCGTGGCCCACCCGGACGACCGGCGTCGAGCACGTGGCCGAGGCCACACCCGCGCCCGGGTCGTCGCCGACCTCCGCCGTGCCCGCCCCGTCGCCCGCACGCGACTGTCGCGAGGGACCGTCGTGTGGGCGCGCGTCCCGTTCATCGACGATCCCGACGGATCGAAGCTGCGGCCGGCCGTCGTCGTGTCGATCGACGGTCGCACGGTGACCGTGCTGCCGATCACGAGCTCGCTCAAGGACTCTGTGCAGCGTTCGTCGCACTACGTCGCGCTCCGGGAGTGGGCCGAAGCCGGCCTGACGCGACCATGCCTCGTCGCCCGCCGGCGCGTCGAGGTCGACGTGATCGACGTGGCGACGGTGGCCGGCGCGCTGACGAGCGACGACCACGACCGGGTGTTCGCCGAGTCGGGGCGCCGGTAGCGCTGTTGCGGCGTCGACGCGCCCCGACGACCACTGGATAGCGTCGGCGCCCATGACGGCTGCGTTCGTGCAGAAGAAGGTGTCGGAGCTGCTCGACGAGCACGACCCGACGACGACCGACGCCACCACGTTCCTCGGCGCCAGGTTCGATGCCGGGCTCGCCTGGGTGTGGTTCCCCGAGGGCAACGGCGGCCTGGGTCTGAGTCCCGACCTGCAGAGCGTCGTCGACCGCCAGCTCGCCGCCACCGGCGCGCCGGCACCCGACGTCGAGCGCAACATCATCGGCCACGGCATGGCAGCGCCGACGGTCGCGACGCACGGCAGCGACGACCAGCGCGCCCGCTACCTGCGCCGCATCTTCACCAACGAGGACATCTGGTGCCAGCTGTTCAGCGAGCCGGGCGCCGGGTCCGACCTCGCCGCGCTGGCGACGCGCGCCGTGCGCGACGGCGACGAATGGGTCGTCAACGGGCAGAAGGTCTGGACGACGCTCGGTCACATGGCGCGCTGGGGTCTCCTCGTCGCCCGCACCGATCCGAACGCACCGAAGCACAAGGGCCTCACGTATTTCGTGCTCGACATGCACGGCCCGGGCGTCGACGTCCGGCCGCTCCGTCAGATCACCGGCGACGCCGAGTTCAACGAGGTGTTCATGACCGACGCCCGAATCCCCGACGCCGAGCGGCTCGGTGACGTCGGCGAGGGCTGGCGGGTGTCGCTCACCACGCTGATGAACGAGCGCGTCGCGATCGGCGGCGGTGTGTCGAAGCGGGGGAGCGGCGCGATCGCGACGGCCGTCGACCTGTGGTCGCAGCGCGCGCAGAAGGACGCGGTGACGCGCGACCGCCTGATGCGCATCTGGGTCGAGGCCGAGGTCGGCCGGCTCACGAACCTGCGCGCCCGTGAGATGCGCCAGGTCGGCACGCCCGGGCCGGAGGGCTCGGTCGGCAAGCTCACGTTCGCCGAGCTGAACAAGAAGATCTACGCGCTGTGCGTCGACCTCATGGGCATGGACGGCACGCTCTACGACACCAACTACGAGATGCGCCGGCCGGAGAAGTCGGCGCTCAACGACGGCGACCCGCGCTTCTTGTTCCTCCGTGCGCGCGCCAACTCGATCGAGGGCGGCACGTCGGAGATCATGCGCAACATCCTCGGTGAGCGCGTGCTCGGACTGCCGGGCGAACCCAGGGTCGACAAGGACCGACCCTGGGTCGACGTGCCGCGCTGACGGCCTCTCGCTGCGTCGCTGGCGCTTCCCTCGCGCCGGGTTGATCAGTCGACGGTCTCGCGGTCGCGGTCGTCCGCCGCGACCGTCCGCATCGAAGTCGTCGCCGGGCGCTCGACGGACGTGCGCCAGTCGTCGCGCTCGAGGGGACGCTGCGGCCCGAAGTCGGGATCGACGGCGCGCGTGAGGAGCTTGCCGTGCCACCGCTCGCCGGCGGCACCACCGAGCAATGCGCCGAGGAGCATCGCCGCCAGCGACGCCGCCCCGACGATCAGCCCGGCCGTCGTCCATTCGCTCGCTGCCGTGGGGATGCCCAGGCTGCGGAGGTTCCGGAGGATCTCGCCGGAGTCGGTCGCGGCGTTCGCCAACGCCGCGGCGCCGACGAGCAGCAGGACGCCGAGCACGAACACGAGCAGGCCGTTCGTGACGCCTGCCCGCCGGGCCATCCGTCCGGCGACATAGCCGCCGAAGAGGTACGAGACGAACAGGACGGCGGCGGCGACGAGCCCGCCGCCGAGGCCGATGTCCTTCCAGTCGCTCGCGCTGTAGTGCGTGTCGACGCCGAGCAGTCGCAGCACACCGGCGGTGACGGCGAGCACCAGGACGAACGTCCCGTATGCGGTCATCACTCCGGCGAGGACGCTCAACAGCGACACGCGTCCGAGGCCGGCGTCCGCGGCGAGCAGCCGTCGGTCGTGACGTGTCTCCACGATGTCAGTCGCCATTGGACCGTTGTGCCCGCCCGGCGGGAGTCGAATACCGCAACACGAGCACACCGAGCGTCCCGGCGATCGCCGACGCGGCGAGCACCCCGATCCGAGCGCGGTCGGCGAGCACGCCGGCGCCGAACGCCAGCTCGGTGACGAACAGCGACACCGTGAAGCCGATGCCCGCGACCATCGTCATCCCGACGAACGCGCGCCACTCGACGTCGTCGGGCAGACCGCCGAGACCGGCGCGCGACGCGATCCACGTCGCGCCGGTGATGCCGATGACCTTCCCCGCGACGAGACCGACGACGACACCGATCGTGATCGGCGACGTCGACGCGTCGCGCAGGATGTCGCCCGTGAGATGCACACCGGCGTTGGCGAGCGCGAACAGCGGGACCACGACGAAGCTGGTGAACGGGTGGAGCCGGCCCTCGAGTCGCTCGATCGCATCGACCGGCATCAACAAGCCGAACGCGACGCCCGCGATCGTCGCGTGCACGCCCGAGGCGTGGACGAGTGCCCACAGCGCGATCGCGAGCGGGCCCAGCATCCACCACTGGCGTACGCCGGCGCGCGTCAAGAGCACCAGCACGACGACGACCGCGATGGCGCCACCGAGCGCGGCACCGTCGATGCCCTCGGAGTAGAACACCGCAATCACCGCGATCGCCCCGAGGTCGTCGACGATGGCGAGCGTCAGCAGGAACAGGCGCAGCGACGACGGCACGCGGTCGCCGACCAGCGCGAGGACGCCGAGCGCGAACGCGATGTCCGTCGCCATCGGGATCGCCCACCCGTCGAGGTCGTGGCCCGAGCGGGTGACCGCGACGTACAGGAGCGCCGGGACGACCATGCCGCCCAGCGCCGCGAGCGCCGGGACGGCCGCCCTGCGGGGTTCGCGGAGCTCGCCGGCGACGAGCTCCCGCTTGATCTCGAGGCCTGCGACCAGGAAGAACACGGCCATCAGTGCGTCGTTGACCCACTCGTGGAGCGTGAGCCCGGCGGCGTCCGTCGACCACAGTGACTCGTAACCGTGCTGCCACACGGAGTTCGCCCACACGAGCGCGGCGATGGTCGCCAGCAACAGCACGACGCCACCCGCCTGTTCCGTCGCGAGGAACTCCCGCAACGCGTCGATGCGCCTGCTCATCGAGGCACCTACCCGTCGAGCTCGAGATGCGGCGTTCCGTCGCGCACGACGAGCGTGCCGGGAAGGCCGAACAGTTCGACGCTGTCGCGATCGAGACCGCGCGCGTGCAACACGATCACGTCACTCTTGTGCGCGCCGTCGAGAATCGTGAGCGTGACGTGCACGACGTCGGTGTCGTCATCGTCGTCGTTCGCGTCGACGATGAACACGTCGTACGTGCCGTCCTCGAGCATCACGAAGAGCTTGCAACATCGCGTGCGCGTTCGCGCGAAGAGGTGTGCGCGACGCGCACATGCTTGACCTTTCGCGCGATGTCAGTTCTCATTTACGGCGTTACTTCCCCACACTTCCCCAACGCACGCCCGGAGGTGGTCGTGCCGAACACGAACGCAACGACGATTGCGATCTGCGGTTCGACACACGACATCACCTTCGCGCGCGCGTCGGCTGCCGGGGACGTCAACACGGCGTGCGTCGGATCATCGACGGCGCCGGCGATCCAGGCCACCGCGGCCACTGCGAAAGCACAGTGAGGAGAGAAACGCCCATGGCCATTCGAAAGGCCGCTGCCGGCGCCAAGAAGACGGCAAAGAAGTCGGCAGCCAAGAAGAGCACCGCGAAGCGGACGACGGCGAAGAAGTCGACCGCGAAGAAGAGCACAGCCCGCAAGTCGACGGCGAAGAAGTCCGCGAAGAAGGCCGGCGCGAAGAAGAGCTCGGCGAAGAAGGCGGGCGCGAAGAAGTCGACGGCCAAGAAGTCGACGGCCAAGAAGTCGACGGCGAAGAAGGCCGGCGCGAAGAAGAGCTCGGCGAAGAAGGCCGGCGCCAAGAAGTCGACGGCCAAGAAGTCGACGGCGAAGCGGTCCACCGCCAAGAAGGCCGGGGCGAAGAAGGCCGGCGCCAAGAAGGCCGGCGCCCGCAAGACGGCCAAGAAGGCCCGCAAGTCGACGAAGAAGGCGGCGAAGCGCTAGCCCGCCTGCCACACGTGCGTTGAGGGAGAGGGGCCTTCGGGCCCCTCTCCCGCGTCTGCAGTGACGGTCCTCACAGGCGGTCGATGAGCTTGAACGCCTCGGCGTGCTCGACGCCGACGCGGGCGCCCCACCCGGCGAGCCGGTCGAGCACGTGGCGGCGGAAGCGCTCGACCTGCGCCTCATCGGCGGGATCGTCGATGTCCATCGTCGAGCGCAGCTGGCTGCGGTGCTCGAGCAGCGCGGCGATCTTCACGTCGACGTGACCGGTGACGTCCTCGAAGTGATCGGGGTCGTCCGCCTCCCAGAGGAGCAGCGCGCTCGGCCGGTGATGCGCGAGCGACTGCTCGGGGAAGAAGTGTGGGTCGCGTGCGGCGACCACGCCGTCGACGGCGAGGAACCCGGCGTGCCGGTGATCGGGGTGCAACCGGTAGCGCTTCCACGGGTCGTGACCGAGCACGACGTCGGGTCGCAGTCGGCGGATCCAGTACGCGACCTGCCACCGCTGTTGCACGCCGGCCTCCAGCTCGCCGTCGGTCCAGTCGAGGAACACGACGTCTCCCGAACCGCCGAGCGCGCGCGACGCGGCGCGCTGCTCCTCGCGTCGCGTCGCGACGAGGACCGCCGTGTCCGCGTCGGGATCCCACGACCCCTTGCTGCCGTCGGTGCACACGAGGTGCGAGATCTCGCACCCGTTCGCCGCCCACTTCGCCAGCGTCGCGCCACAACCGAACTCGACGTCGTCGGGGTGCGCGGCGATCGCCAGCGCGCGCGCCGGTGTGTCGATCATCGCCCGACCGCCTCGAGGTCGACGGGGAGGTCGACGTCGCGCCCGAGCAGGGGATCGCGCACGACGCGCAGCGGCAACGCGCGCGACAGCGCCTCCCGCCCGTGGCGGCGGAACGACCCCGGCCCGTATGCGAAGCGAAACGTGGCACCAGTCGGGACGCAGGCGACGTTCGTGCCGTCGTCGCGGTGGTCGGGGACGAGCGTGACGCCGTCGAAACCGGCAACCCACGCCAGCGGCCCCGCGAACGGGAGGTCACCGTGGGCGACGATCACGCGCTCGACGCCGAGCGCGCCCAGTTCGGCGACGCCGGCCTCGACGGCCCGGTTGAGACCGTGGCCCGGCGCCGAGACGACCCGCACGCGGAGGGCGCGCGCCCAGTCGGCGACGGCGGCGTCGTCGCACACGACGGCGGTCGGCAGCGGCGACGCGACCGCGAGCACGTGCTCGGCCATCTCACGTGCGAGACGCGCTCGTTCGGGTGCGGCGAGCGCGGGTGCGAGCCGGCGCTTGGCGTCGGCGAAGGCCTTCACGGGCACGAGCACCGCGACGCGACCGACCCGCTCCATCGGCGGCGAGGCTACCGGCGCACAGCGTCCTCGCCAGTAGGGTCGCGGGCGTGAAGGTCGCGGTGATCGGGGCGGGCTCGTGGGGCACCGCCGTGGCCGCACTCGCCGCGCACAACGAGCCGACGACGTTGTGGGCCCGGCGACCCGAGCTCGCCGCCGACATCCGGGATCGCCACCTCAACACCGCGTACCTGCCCGACGTCGTGCTGCCCGAGCGGCTCCACTCGACGAGCGACCTCGAGGAGGCGCTCGACGGCGCCGGCGTCGTCGTCATGGGTGTGCCGTCGCACGGGTTCCGCGACGTGCTCACCGACGCGCACCCGCACTGCCCCGACGGCGTGCCGGTCGTGAGCCTCACGAAGGGCGTCGAGCAGGGCACGCTCGCCCGCATGACCCAGGTCATCGCCGATGTGTGCCCCGGTCATCCTGCGGGCGTCCTCAGCGGCCCGAACCTGGCCAAGGAGGTGATGGCGGGGTACCCGGCGGCGACGGTCGTCGCCTTCGAGGACGACGCCATCGCCCGCACGCTCCAGGAGCTGTTCAGCACCGACGCGTTCCGTGTGTACACGAACACCGACGTCATCGGCTGCGAGGTCGGCGGCGCGCTCAAGAACGTGATGGCGATCGCCGCCGGCATCGCGGACGGGATGCAGTTCGGGGACAACACGAAGGCAGCGCTCATCACGCGCGGCCTCGCCGAGCTCGCTCGCCTCGGCATCTCGCTCGGCGGCGAGCCGCTCACGTTCTCGGGGCTTGCCGGCATGGGTGACCTCATCGCCACGTGCATCAGTCCGCAGAGCCGCAATCGCCACGTGGGCGTCGAGCTCGGCAAGGGCCGCAGGCTCGACGAGATCATCGACGAGATGAAGATGGTCGCCGAGGGCGTGAAGACGTCGCGCGCCGTCGTCGACCTCGCTGCGCAGCACGGCGTCGAGATGCCGATCGCCGAGCAGGTCGTCGCCGTGCTCTACGAGGGCAAGCACGCCGCCGACCTCGTGCCCGCGCTGATGCAGCGTCAGCAGAAGGCCGAGCTGCACGGCATCGTGGCACACCAGTAGCCGAGATGGGACTTCGCACCTGGCTGCTGCGGCGCGCGATGGGACGGTTCCGCATCGACGACGACATCGTCCGGCACCTCTCGACGTTCCAGCGTCTCGGTGAGGGCCTCGAGATCCAGCTGCCCGGTGAGCTGCTCCCGGTCGGTGCCCGCACCGTGTTCCGCGCGCTGCGCACGCGTGCCGCGTCCCAGCTCGGGACCGACTGGGTGTGGCCACACTGGCTCGAGCGCCAGGTCGACCCGGCGAGTCCGACGTTCATCCCCCGCGGTCACCTGCCGTTCCTCGCCAACGTCACGCGTCGCAACTGGACGGCCGTAGGGAACGTCGCGTCGACGTGGGAGGCGATCGTCGACGACCGCGGGCTGGTCACGCCGTGGTTCGACGGGTGGTCGCTCGACTGGTGGATCGGCGCTGACGACCGCTGGCACCTGCCATCGCGCGAGGTCGCGGTGCGCCAGCGACTCGTCGATGCGTCGCCGGTCGTCGAGACGCTGATGTCGGTGCCGGGCGGCGACGCCGTGCAGCGCGTGTACGCCATCCACACCGGTGCCGACGAGCTGGCGATCGTCGAGATCGAGAACCGGTCGCGGCTGCCGTTCGCGGTCGCGCTGGCCGTCCGACCGTACAACCCCGAGGGCCTCGCCGTCGTCGAGCGCATCCAGCAGCACGACAACGTCGTCACCGTCGACGGCCGCCCCGCGCTGCTGTTCCCGCGTGCGCCGGCCGCGGTCGCGTCGTCGACGTTCCACGACGGTGACTCCGCGCAGATCGTGCTGTCGGGTCGCGCCACGGCGAAGACGCTGCCGGCCAACCTGCGCTGCGACACCGGCCTCGCGCAGGCGGCGTTCCTGTTCCCGCTCGCCCACACCGCGACGATGCGCGTGGCCATCCCGCTCGTCCCCGAGCGTCGCACGCGGCGGCGCGCGCTCACGCGCCGCCGGGTCGCTCGCGTGCCGGAGCTCCCGGCATCGATCCCGGGCGCGGCCGACGTCGCGCGCGGGTGGAAGGCGCAGACCGATCGCGGCATGCGGCTCGTGCTGCCCGACGAACGGCTCATGGAGGCGGTCGACGCCAACCGTCGCTTCCTGCTCGTGCTGTGGGACGGCGAGGAGATCACCCCGGGCCCGGCGACGTACCACCGGTTCTGGTTCCGGGACGCGGCGTACATGCTCGCCGCGCTCGACCGGTACGGCTTCCACGCCGAGGTCGCCGAGGTTCTGGCGACGTATCCAGGCCGCCAGCACGTCGACGGTTTCTTCTTCAGCCAGCGCCAGGAGTGGGACTCGAACGGGGCCGCGCTCTACGCGCTCGCCGAGCACTGGCGCCTGACCGGCGACGACGCGATGGCGGCGGCGTTCGAGGCGCCGGTGCTGAAGGCGCTGCACTGGATCGAGCGGAAGCGGCGGGCCAAGCGCCGGCGGCGCGACCCCGAGCTGAAGGGTCTGATGCCGGCATCGATCTCCGCCGAGCACCTCGGGCCGTTCGACTACTTCTACTGGGACACGTTCTGGTCGCTGCGCGGGCTGCTCGACGGCGCCGACCTGTTGCGGGCCGGCGGTGATCCCGAGGCGGCCGCAACCGCGGAGCGGTGGGCGTCGGAGGTGCGCCGCGACCTCGACGCGTCGATCCGCACCGTCCTCGCGCGACTCGACACCGACGTGTTGCCCGCGGGGCCGCGGCGGCGCGTCGACCCCGGCATCATCGGGTCGCTCGTGGCGTGCTGGCCGCTGCACCTGTATCCGCCCGACGAGCCGTGGATGAAGGCGACCGTCGAGGAGCTTCGGTCGCGCTTCTCGGTGGGCGACGCGTTCTTCCAGGGCATCAGCCACACCGGCCTCGGCACGTACCTCACGTTGCAGCTGGCGTTCGTCGAGCTCGAGGCCGGCGACCGCCGCGCCCTCGACCGGCTGCGGTGGATGGTGTCGGCGGCGACGTCGACGTGGACGTGGCCGGAGGCGATCCACCCGCAGCACGGCGGCGGCTGCATGGGGGACGGGCACCACGGGTGGGCGGCGGCCGACTTCCTGTCGTTCGTGCGGGCGATGGTGGTGCGGGAGGTCGAGGGCGGGTTGGCGCTGTGCTCGATGCTGCCGGAGTCGTGGACGGGGCAGCCGATCGAGGTGCACGACGCGCCGACGCCGTTCGGCACGCTGTCGTTCGCGGTGCGTTGGCACGGCGCCCGCCCGGCGTTGCTCTGGGAGCTCGACCCGTACCCGGGCCGGCCCGTGCCCCGCCTCACCGCGCCGGGGTTGTCGCTCGCGTGGTCGTCGACGGAGCTCCGTGGTGAGGAGCTCCTCGGGTGAGCGCCTCAGGGTCCGGTTCCGGTTCGGGTGCCGCGGAGCGGCTGGCCGAGAAGTTGCTGCTCGTCGGCGTGTCGCCGGACGAGGTCGACGCCGCGATCGAGCGGGGCGAACTCGGCCTGCTCGCCGTCGACCGGCTGCTCGTGCAGGGCCGCGTCGAGCTCACCCGCACGCAGGTCGCCGAGCGTGCCGGCGTCGACCTCGCGCTCGCCGAGCGCCTGTGGCGGGCGATGGGGTTCGCCGACCTCCCGGACGACGAGGTCGCGTTCACGACCGTCGACGTCGAGATGCTCGCGACGGTGAAGTCGTACCTCGACACGGGCGTTCTCGACGAGCAGACGCTCGTGCAGATGACGCGCGTCGTCGGCGGGTCGATGGCGCGCGTCGCCGAGGCGCAGATGTCGCTGCTGCAGGAGCGGATGGCGATCGCCGGCCTGTCCGGTGTCGAAGCCGTCGAGTTCGCGCTCGCACTGATCGCCGTGTTCGAGCGCAACTGGGAGCGGATGTTCGGCTACGTGCACCTGCGCCAGCTGCAGGCCGTGACGAAGCGAGCGACGTTCATCGACGACGACGACGGCAGCGGACGCGCCCGCGGGCCCGTGCTCGCCGTCGGGTTCGCCGACCTCGTGGGGTTCACCGTGCTGTCACAGGCGCTCGACGAGCACGAGCTCGCCCAGGTCGTCGACCACTTCGAGAACGTGGCGTACGAGACGATCGGCCGGAACGGCGGGCGGGTCGTGAAGATGATCGGCGATGAGGTGATGTTCGTCGCCGACGACCCGGCCGATGCTGCGCGGATCGGTCTGTCGCTGTCGGAGTCCTACGGCGTCGACGACACGGTGTCGGACGTGCGGGTGTCGGTCGCGTGCGGCCCGGTGCTCGCCCACGAGGGCGACTACTTCGGGCCGGTGGTCAACCTGGCGGCGCGCCTCGTCAACATCGCGTACGCCGGGTCCGTCGTCGTGTCGCAGGAGGTCTACGAGCTGCTGTCGGACTCCGACGAGTTCGGGTGGAAGCCGATCCGTCCGCGCCGGCTGAAGGGCATCGGTGTCGTCCCGCTGTGGGCGGTCACCCGCCCCGGTGAGGGCCGCGGCCTGGCGACCGAGGTGGCGAGCCGCATCCGCGCCCACCGCCGCGGCCGCAAGCAATAGCCGCCCCCCCACCCTGCTTTCGGTGACTTCGGGGCCCTATGGCGGGCTCAACTCACCGAAAGCAACAGCAAGGTCGTGATCTCCCACGGGCGCAGCCTCGTCTCGCCGTCGAACGGGGTGACGGGAGCGCCGCGCAGGTCGACGACCCAGCCGGTGCGGTCGGCGACCGTGAGCGTCGTCTCGCGGTCGGTCGGGTTGAAGACGCGGACCTCGAGCCCGCCGGCGACGCGACGCACGGCGGACACCTCCGCGCCCGTCACCGTGAGCTCCGTCCCTGCGGCGGGACGGATCCCGCCGCCCTTCGTCGTGCGGATCTCGAGCGGCAGGAAGACGTCGTCCACGAGCGCGTACGGGTCGACGCCGGGGTCGACGCACACGGCATAGCGCACCTCCACCGGACCGAGGAGCTGTGGCCCCTCCATCGCGATCGGCGGACCGGCGGGGAGCGGTCGGTAGGCGAGGTCGACGCGACTCAACATGCCGGTCGCGCGCAGGAGCGTCAGTGCGAGCTCGCCCCCGTCACCGACGAGCTCGTACTCGAGCAGGCCCTCGTGGGCGACGGTGAGGTCGCCGGCGCGCACGAACCGCCGCGACGGGAACGTCGGCAGCGCCCGCTCGGTCGGGCCGCCTTCGGCCTCGAGGCCGCGCTCGACGATGCCGAAGGCGCACTCGGCGCGCGAGGTCGCTGCCGGCCCGCCGGGCACGGGGAAGTGGGCGCGCAACCGGTGGTCGCGTGACGGGTTCACGAACGACGTCGTGACGCGCACCGCGGGCTCGCCGGCGCGCACCTCGAGCGTCGTCGTGACCGCGACGTCGTGTGACGGCCCGGCGCGCGTGCCGTCCGCCTCGTGGTCCGGCCACGTGTACGTGCGGACGACGCGGATGCGGCCGCGTAGCGGGCCGCGCTCGACCACGGCGATGTCCACGGACGACGGCGTGTCGACGACGACGTCGTTCGCCGGCGGGTCGTAGTTGTACGTGTCGCCCTTGTCGCCGCCGTCGACGAGCCGGTCGAAGCCGGCGACGCCGTTCACGGAGAACGTCCCCGTGGCGGGGTCGACGTCGACGGTGACGAGACCGTTGGTGAGCCCGCCGTCGCCCGATGCCGTGACGGGCGACGCCGGCGGGACGACGTCGCCGAGCATGCGCCACCCGAACCCGGCGACGTCGGGGACGCGCACGAGGATGCGGCGGAACGGCTCGCGCAGGATACGGAAGCGCAGCCGCGCGCCCGGTGACGACTCGAGCCGCGAGAGCACGTCGTGCATGAGCCGGCCGACGAGGAGGTTCGTCAGCAGCCGGGGCGCGACCCGCAGCGTCACGTCGAGCGACCCGGTCCCGTCGCCCACGTCGTCGACGTCGACGTAGTTGATGTACGTGCGAGCGCCGAGCTGTTGGCTGGTGAGGTTCTCGAGGTACGGCCGGGCGTCGTCGAGCGAGAGGTCGAGGTCGGAGACGACCGCGTCCTTCTCGACGAGGACCTGGGCGCCGTCGAGCGGGCCCGTGCCCGGGACGTCGAGCTGGACGAGTCCGCCGCGAGGGCGGGCCGACGGGTTCACGACCACCCAGCCGGCGCCCGCCATCGACTCGGCGAGCGCGTCGACGGCACGGGCCGCGAGGCCGTCGCCGATCTGCGTCGCCTCGGCGTAGCGGTGCAGCACGGCGTCGCACACCTCGTCGACGGAGCACGCGCAGATCGAGTCGTGCGCGGCGTTGCGCACGACATCGCGCCACGCGAGGTCGAGCAGGCGCGCCGGCCAGCGGTCGGGCGCGAGGAACAGCGCCGACAGCGGCTCGGCGAGTCGCTCGAGCGAGCGCTCGGCGCGCGCCGCCGCCTGCTTCACGTCGACGCGATTCGACGCCACGCCCATGAGGAGGTTGGCCCGCGCGCCGCTGCGGAGCTCCCCCTTCCACGACGGCAGGTCGTCGGTCGGCGCCGACAGGAGGTGCTCGGCCAGCGACGTGATCGCGAGGTCGTAGTCGTCCTGCACGACATTGGCTTCCGCCACCACGCGCCCGAGCCACGGCTGCGGCGCCTGGTGATCGGTGCCGTTCATCCAGAGGATCGGGTCGCCATCGCGCAGGAACCGACCGTGCGCCGCCTCGAACTCGCCGACGCGGTCGACGAGGGCCTTCGGGTCGTCGGCGATGCCCTCGCCGTTGCCGTAGCCCTGCGGCAGGTACTCGGCACGCACGCGCGACCCGTCGGGCGCCTCCCACCAGAACGCGGTGCGGCGGATCGCTCGTGGCACGCCGCGCCACACGACCGCGTGCTGGATGCCGGCGAGGCGCAACAGCTGCGGCATCTGGGCAACGTGACCGAACATGTCCGGCAGGTAGCCGACGTCCATCGCCCCGCCGAAGTGGGCGGCGCGCGCCATGCCCATCTGCAGGTCGCGCACCATCGTCTCGCCGCTCACGAGGAACTCGTCCATGAGCGCGTACCACGGCCCCATGTCGAGCCGGCCGCTCGACGCCAGCCGCCGGATCGTCGCCTCGGCCTCGGGGCGCACCTCGAGGTAGTCGTCGACGACCGCCATCTGCCCGTCGAGCAGGAAGCGGGTGTACGACGGGTCGCGCTCGAGCAGTGGCAGGAACGCGTCGAGCGTGTCGACCAGCCGCAGCCGGAACGTCTGGTACGGCGCGTACCACTCCCGGTCCCAGTGGGTGTGGGGGACGATGGCGACCTTGCGGCGCGTCATGTCCGCGAGCGTAGGAGTGGCTACGACGTCATGCCCTGCAACCCGACGAGGGCGCGGGCGTGCTCGATCTCGCCCATGTGACGCAGGCCGTGCTGGTAGATCCAGCACTCGGTCGCGTCGAGGCGGGTGATGCCGCGGTCGCCACCGACGCGGGCGCTGTAGGTCGACGCGATGTGCGGCGGGTAGGGCGGGGCGACGATCACGTCGGTGAGCGTCGACGGGTCGAGACCCGCGAGCCACGACTCGGTCTTGTCGAAGACCGCTGCCATGTACGCCTTGAACGCGTCGTAGTCGCCGATGCGCTGGTGGACCATCTCGCCGACAGTCCGGTGCTTCCCGTGGTCGTCGATCGTGAGGCCGATGCGCGCCGCCCACTCGTCGGACCACACCATGTCGCCGGCCCCGAGCATCGTCGCCGAGCCGTCCTCGATCTGCACGAAGTGGAACAGCGAGAACGCGATCGGCAGGACGGGCTCGCGCTCGACGTGGTTGACCTGGTCGAGGTCCATCGTCGCGACGGCGTCCTCCCACAGCGAGTGCATCACCCGCATGCGCCGCTGCAGCGAATCGAGGATCAGGTCCACGGTCACTCCTTGCTCATCTCGGCCTTTGCCGTCGCCTGCACCTCGGCAGTGTCGGCGCGGCTCCGGATCGAGAACGTGATGCGGTCGATCGCCGCCGTGAACGGGAACGGCCCCTGGTAGTCGTCGCTGACGGGGGAGAGCGCATCACGCCCGACGTCGAGCCCGGTCGACCCGAGCATGCGCACGACGCGAGTGATCTCGACCGAGGCGAGGTCCGTGCCGTCGGCGGCGACGACGAGCGTGCCGCCCCGGTCGACGCGGTCGAACCGGGCGACGAGCTCGTGCCGCCCGGGGTCCAGCACGAGCGGGCCACCGGCGACGCGGTAGCGGGTGCCGAGCGCGTTGTACTCGAATCGCAGCTCGCCGTCCTTCACGTAGAACGCGTGGCCGACGTTGTGGCTGCCGCGCGCGTAGAGGACACCCTCGACCGGCGTCGACGTTTCGGCGTCGACGTCGACCACCGCCGTCACGGTCCACGACCGACCGCCGAACGGGGGCGTCGCGTCGGCCGGGATGTGCGCGAGCGGCGGGAAGTAGACGTACTCGCTACGGGCGTGAACCGTCGCCGGGCGGGGTGTCCCGCCGAACAGCTCGATCGTGCGGTCGTCGAGCGGCAGCACGTCGTGGCGCCCGGCCTCGGACCACCACGCGTCGATCAGCGAGCGCAGCACGTCCGGGTGCTCCGCAGCGACGTCGTGACACTCGGAGAAGTCGTCGTCGAGCCGGAACAGCGCCCATTCGTCATCGTCGAACGGCCGGCCCTCGAAGTGATACGTCGTGATCTTCCAACCATCGGACCACAGCCCGCGATGGCCCATCTGCTCGAAGTACTGGATGCGCCGGGGCGGCGGCGCGGCCGCGTCGTCGAACGTCGAGCGGATCGAGGCGCCGTGCATGGGCAGCTGGGCGACGTCGTGGAACACGTCGGGCACCGGCGCGCCGGTGACGTCGACGATCGTCGGCGTGAGGTCGACGACGTGGCAGAACTGCGTGCGCAGCTCGCCGCGCGCCTCGATGCCGTTCGGCCAGTGGACGACGAGCGGGTCGCGGACGCCGCCGCCGTAGGTGTTCTGCTTGTACCAGCGCAGCGGCGAGTTGCCCGCCTGGGCCCAGCCCCACGGGTAGTTCGAGTGCGAGTGCGGTCCGCCGATGTCGTCGAGGCGGTCGCGCACGATCGCGTCGACGTCCTCCGGCATCGAGTTGAAGAAGCTGAACTCGTCCATCACGCCGAAGGGCCCGCCCTCCCGAGAAGCGCCGTTGTCGGACAGCACCATCAGCAGCGTGTCGTCGAGGAGTCCGTGCTTCGACAGGTGGTCGACGAGCCGGCCGATCTGCGCGTCGGTGTGCTCGAGCTGGGCGGCGAACGCCTCTTGCAGCCGCGCCGAGAACGAGCGCTGCGCGTCGGTCAGGTCCGTCCACGCCGGTACGCCGGGGTTGGGTGGCGCCAGCGTCGTGCCGTTCGGAACGACGCCGAGGTCGAGTTGACGCGCGAACCACCGCTGGCGCGCGGCGTCGTAGCCGTCGTCGAACCGGCCCCTCCAGCGGGCGAGGTACTCGGGCGGCGCCTGGTGCGGCGCGTGGGTGGCGCCGAACGCGAGGTAGAGGAAGAACGGCCGGTCGGGCCGGATCGAGTGCAGGTCGTTGATCCACCCCATCGCCCGGTCGGTGACGTCGGCGGAGACGTGATAGCCGTCAGCGGGGCCGGGGGGCGGGTCGACGTGGGTGTTGTCGCACGTCAGCTCGGGGTGGAACTGGTCCGCCTCGCCCTGCAGGAACCCGTAGAAGCGGTCGAAGCCCTTCTGCAGCGGCCAGTTCGTGTGGGGTCCGGCGGCCGAGCACTGTTCCATCGGCGCGAGGTGCCACTTCCCGGCCGCGTATGTCGCATAGCCGTGCTCGCGCAGGAGCTCGGCGACTGTCGCGGCACGCG
This sequence comes from Acidimicrobiales bacterium, assembly GCA_035700105.1. Classification (GTDB taxonomy): domain Bacteria; phylum Actinomycetota; class Acidimicrobiia; order Acidimicrobiales; family DASSOZ01; genus DASSOZ01. The sequence goes on along the minus strand of DASSOZ010000009.1, from coordinate 2,119 downwards.
GGGTGATGCCGCCGCGCATGTGCGGGAACCCGGTGTCCCAGTTCGAGATGCCGCGCATGCCGACCGCGTGCGGGTTGCGACCGGTCAGTAGCGCCGCCCGCGAGGGCGAGCACAGCGCGGTCGTGTGGAAGCTCGTGTAGCGCAGTCCGTTGGCGGCGAGGCGGTCGATGTTCGGCGTCGCCAGTTCGGACCCGTAGCACCCGAAGTGGGCGAAACCGGTGTCGTCGAGGACGATCACGACGACGTTCGTCCCGCCGAGGCCGGCGGGCGGGTCGGGCCACCACGGCGTCGAGTCGCGGTACGTCCGTCCGATCGTCCCCCCGAAGTCCACGATCGCCCACGCTAAGTATTGACATAAAGCATGTCAATACTTAGGTTCGCCGTCGTGACGCTGATCGATTCCGACGTCGACGGCCGTCGCCTGCGCCGCACCAACAACCGCGAGGCGGTGCTCGACGCGCTGGGCGAGCTGTTCACCGAGGGCAACTACGAGCCGTCGACCTCGGAGATCGCCGACCGCGCCGGTCTCTCGCTGCGATCGCTCTTCCGCTACTTCGACGACGTCGACGACCTGTACCGGGCCGCCATCGAGCGGGCGCTCGACGCCGCACGCCCGCTCCTCGACGTGGGCGTCGGGCCGGACGCGGTGACGGCGACGAAGGTCCACCACGTCGTCGCCGCCCGAATGCGGCTGTACGACCGGATCGAGCCCGCCGCCAGGGCGGCGCGTGTCTGCGCGCACCGCCACGACGTCGTCGCCGCCCAGATCGCGGAGAGCCGGTCGTTCCTGCGCCACCAGCTGGCTCGGCTGTTCGCGCCCGAGCTGCGCGGGTCGGCTGGCGCGGCGCGGCTGGCCGCCGCCGACGCGCTGCTGTCGTTCGAGTCGTACCAGCTCCTGCGCCACGCGCAACGGCTCTCGCGCCCGAAGACGGCGGCGGTGTTGACGGACGCGCTGGGTGCGCTGCTCGGAGCGGCGTCGTGAAGCTCACCCTCCTCGGCACCGGCAGCCCGCTGCCCAGCCCCGATCGCGCCGGACCGGCGACACTCGTGCAGCCGGCCGGGGGCGGCGCGATCCTCGCCGACTGCGGCCGCGGCGTCGTCATGCGGCTGGCAGGGGCGGGTGTGCTGCCGGCGCAGCTGTCGGCGGTGCTGCTCACGCACCTGCACAGCGATCACCTCACCGATCTCAACGACGTCGTGACGACGCACTGGGTGATGTCGCCGTCCGGCGCGGCGCCCGTGCCGCTGCGGGTCGTCGGCCCGCCCGGCACGCGTGACGTGGTCGACGCGGTGCGGGCGATGCTGGCGCTCGACGAGCGCTACCGCCTCGACCACCACGCCGACCTCACCGGTCCGCCGGTGCTCGACGTCACCGAGGTCGAGCCGGGCGACACGCTCGACGTCGCCGGCTGCACCGTGTCCGTCCACCGCACCGACCACCGCCCGGTCTCACCGACGGTCGGCTACCGCGTCACCGACGCCGACGGGCGCGTGGCCGCGCTCGCCGGCGACACCGTCCCGTGTCCCGAGCTCGACGAGCTGTGCCGCGACGCCGATCTCTACGTGCAGACCGTCGTCCGCGCCGACCTCGTGCGGCTCGTACCGAATGCCCGCCTGCAGGACATCCTCGACTACCACTCGACCGTCGAGCAGGCCGCGGAGACGGCCGCCCGTGCGGGCGCGAAGACGCTCGTGCTCACGCACTACGTGCCGCCGCTGGTGCCGGGCACCGAGGACCAGTGGCGGGCGCTCGCCGCTGCGCACTTCGGCGGCGAGATCGTCCTCGGCGACGACCTGACGAGCGTCAGCGCGCCCTGAGCGTGGCGGACGGCGGATCGATGTATCCGGCAATACCGAACGGGTCGCCGGGCGCGACATCCTCCCACACACTCGCGGTTTTCGACCTTGAACGGCCCCGAAAACGCGACTCAGTGGGAGGATGGCGCGTTCCGACTCGCGCCGATCTCAGGCGTACCGTGGGGGCGTGCCCGAGAAGGCCCTGTCGCGTTGCACGGCCTGCGACCGGTGGATTGAGTACGGCAAGCCGACGATGCAGGAGGTCGTCGCGCTTGAACTTGGCGAGGGCGACTGGTCGTGGCCGATCGAGGTCGTGTGCCCG
>DASSOZ010000008.1:0-73578 GCA_035700105.1 Acidimicrobiales bacterium | reverse complement strand
CTCCGTGAACTTCATGGCGTCGAACCTGACGACGCAGGTGCGCAACATCGCCCAGGTGACGACCGCGGTGGCCGACGGCGACCTCACGCAGAAGATCACCGTCGAAGCCAAGGGCGAGGTGGCGGCGCTGGCCGAGACGATCAACCGGATGGTCGATCAGCTGTCGTCGTTCGCCGACGAGGTGACCCGGGTCGCGCGGGAGGTGGGCACCGAGGGCATCCTCGGCGGCCAGGCGCGGGTGAAGGGTGTGAGCGGCACGTGGGCCGACCTCACCGACTCGGTGAACTCGATGGCGTCGAACCTGACGACGCAGGTGCGCAACATCGCGCAGGTGTCGTCGGCCATCGCGCGCGGCGACCTCGCGCAGCGCATCACCGTCGAGGCCAAGGGCGAGGTGGCGGCCCTCGCCGACACGATCAACTCGATGACCGACACGCTGCGGGCATTCGCCGACGAGGTGACCCGGGTCGCCCGCGAAGTGGGCACGGAGGGAATCCTGGGGGGCCAGGCGAAGGTCGAGGGCGTCGCCGGCACGTGGAAGAACCTGACCGACAGCGTCAACGTCATGGCCTCGAACCTGACGACGCAGGTGCGCAACGTCGCCCAGGTCACGACGGCGGTGGCGAAGGGCGACCTCAGCCAGAAGGTCGCGGTCGAGGCGAAGGGCGAGGTGGCAGCCCTCGCCGACACGATCAACTCGATGACCGACACGCTGTCGTCGTTCGCCGACGAGGTCACGCGCGTCGCCCGCGAAGTGGGCACGGAGGGGAAGCTCGGCGGCCAGGCCGAGCCCATCGGGGTCAGCGGCGTGTGGAAGGGCCTCACCGACAACGTCAACTCGATGGCGTCGAACCTCACGGCGCAGGTGCGCGACATCGCCGACGTGTCGACGGCCATCGCCAACGGCGACCTGACCCGCAAGATCACGGTGGACGTGCGGGGCGAGATGCTCGAGCTGAAGAACACGATCAACCGGATGGTCGACCAGCTGTCGTCGTTCGCCGAGCAGGTGACGACGGTGGCCCGCGAAGTGGGCACCGAGGGTCGCCTCGGTGGTCAGGCCGAGGTCACCGGGGTGAGCGGCACGTGGCGGGCGCTGACCGACAGCGTGAACACGATGGCGTCGAACCTCACGGCGCAGGTGCGCGACATCGCCGACGTGTCGACCGCCGTCGCCCGTGGCGACCTCACCCGCAAGATCACCGTGGACGTGCGGGGCGAGATGCTCGAACTGAAGAACACGCTGAACACGATGGTGGACCAGCTGTCGTCGTTCGCCGACGAGGTCACCCGCGTGGCGCGCGAGGTGGGCACCGAGGGGAAGCTCGGTGGTCAGGCCGAGGTCCGCGGCGTGAGCGGCACCTGGAAGGACCTCACCGACAACGTGAACTTCATGGCGTCGAACCTGACGACGCAGGTGCGCAACGTCGCCCAGGTGACGACCGCGGTCGCCGACGGTGACCTCAGCCAGAAGGTCGCCGTCGAGGCGCAGGGCGAGGTCGCCACGCTGGCCGAGACGATCAACCGGATGGTCGACCAGCTGTCGGCGTTCGCGTCCGAAGTGACGCGCGTGGCCCGCGAGGTGGGCACGGAGGGGAAGCTCGGCGGCCAGGCCGAGGTCCCCGGCGTGTCCGGCGTGTGGAAGGGCCTCACCGACAACGTGAACTTCATGGCGTCGAACCTCACCGCCCAGGTGCGCGACGTCGCCGAGGTCACGACCGCGATCGCCAACGGCGACCTCACCCGCAAGATCACGGTCGACGTGCGCGGCGAGATGCTCGAGCTGAAGAACACGATGAACGTGATGGTCGACCAGCTCTCGTCGTTCGCCGACGAGGTGACCCGCGTGGCCCGCGAGGTGGGCACCGAGGGGCGCCTCGGCGGCCAGGCCCAGGTGCGGGGCGTGTCCGGCGTCTGGAAGGACCTCACGGACAACGTGAACTTCATGGCGTCGAACCTGACGAACCAGGTGCGCAACGTCGCCACCGTCGCCACCGCGGTGGCCCGCGGCGATCTCACCCGCAAGATCACGGTGGACGTGCGGGGCGAGATGCTCGAGCTGAAGGACACGCTCAACACGATGGTCGACCAGCTCTCGTCGTTCGCCGACGAGGTGACGCGCGTGGCCCGCGAGGTGGGCACGGAGGGCAAGCTCGGCGGTCAGGCGCAGGTGCGGGGCGTGTCCGGCACCTGGAAGGACCTGACCGACAACGTGAACTCGATGGCCGACAACCTCACCGGCCAGGTCCGCAACATCGCCCAGGTCACGACCGCGGTCGCCAACGGCGACCTGACCCAGAAGATCACCGTCGACGCGCGCGGCGAGATCCTCGAGCTCAAGAACACGATCAACACGATGGTGGATCAGCTGTCGTCGTTCGCTTCCGAGGTCACCCGCGTGGCCCGCGAGGTGGGCACCGAGGGCAAGCTCGGCGGCCAGGCGCAGGTGGAGGGCGTCAGCGGCACGTGGAAGCGGCTGACCGAGAACGTGAACATCATGGCCGGCTCGCTCACCACGCAGGTGCGGGCGATCGCCGAGGTGTCCACCGCCGTCGCGCAGGGCGACCTCACCCGGTCGATCACGGTCGACGCCGAGGGCGAGGTGGCCGAGCTCAAGGACAACGTCAACCAGATGATCGCCAACCTGCGCGAGACGACGCGGGTGAACGAGGAGCAGGACTGGCTGAAGACCAACCTCGCCCGCATCAGCGGTCTGATGCAGGGTCAGCGCGACCTGCAGGCGGTGTCGAAGCTCATCATGTCCGAGGTCACGCCGGTCGTGTCCGCGCACCACGGCGTGTTCTTCCTCGCCGAGCAGGCGGTCGTCGACGGCGAGGACTCGACCGAACTGCGGCTGCTCTCGTCGTACGGCTACAAGGCGCGTAAGAACGTCGCCAACCGGTTCAAGCTCGGCGAGGGCCTCGTCGGGCAGGCGGCGCTCGAGAAGAAGACGATCCTGCTCACGCAGGCGCCCGGCGACTACATCAAGGTGTCGAGCGGGCTCGGTGAGACCGACCCGGTCAACGTCGTCGTGCTGCCGCTCCTGTTCGAGGACCAGGTGCTCGGCGTCATCGAGCTCGGCTCGGTCACGCCGTTCACCCCGATCTCGCTGCAGTTCCTCGACCAGCTCATCGAGACGATCGGCGTCGTCCTCAACACGATCATCGCCAACATGCGGACCGAGGAGCTGCTCGAGCAGTCGCAGCGCCTCGCCGAGGAGCTGCAGGAGCGGCAGGAGGAGCTGCAGACGCAGCAGGAGGAGCTGCGCCGGTCGAACGCCGAGCTCGAGTCGCAGGCGGCGTCGCTGCGCGCGTCCGAGGAGCTACTGCAGCAGCAGCAGGAGGAGCTGCAGCAGACGAACGAGGAGCTGCAGGAGAAGGCCCGCCTGCTCGAGGAGCAGAACCGCGCGATCGAGGTGAAGAACGCCGAGATCGAGACGGCGCGGCTGTCGCTCGAGGAGAAGGCCGAGCAGCTGGCGGTGAGCTCGAAGTACAAGAGCGAGTTCCTCGCCAACATGAGCCACGAGCTGCGCACGCCGCTCAACAGCCTGTTGATCCTGGCGAAGCTGCTCGGCGACAACGGCGAGGGCAACCTCACCGAGCGTCAGGTCGAGTTCGCCCGGACGATCCACGGCGCCGGCGCGGAGCTGCTCGAGCTGATCAACGACATCCTCGACCTGTCGAAGGTCGAGGCCGGGAAGATGGACGTGACGCCCGGCGACATCGCGCTCGCCGTCGTGGCGGACAACGTCCGCCAGTCGTTCGACCCGGTGGCCGAGCAGAACGGCCTGGCGTGGAACGTCGTCGTCGAGGACGACGCGCCGCCGTCGATCTTCACGGACGACCAGCGCCTGCAGCAGATCCTGAAGAACCTGCTGTCGAACGCGTTCAAGTTCACCGAGTCGGGCGGCGTCGAGTTGCGAATCGGCGCGGCGGGCGATGACGTCCGCTTCGACAGCGATTCGCTCACCCGTGCCGACCGCGTCGTCGCCTTCGACGTGGTCGACACCGGTGTCGGCATCCCCGCCGACAAGCTCCGGCTGATCTTCGAGGCGTTCCAGCAGGCGGACGGCACGACGAGCCGTCGCTTCGGCGGGACCGGGCTGGGACTCACCATCAGCCGCGACATCGCCCGACTGCTGGGCGGCGAGATCCGCGTGCGCAGCGAGGTCGGTGCGGGCAGCACGTTCACGCTGTACCTCCCCGCGGCGTACCGCCCGCCGGCCGTCGGCGCGACCCTCACGGCCCCGTCGACACTGCTGGCGCCGGTGTCGCGACCGGCACCGGGTGACCCGGCGACCGCCGGGGCGTCGGTGACGGCGCCGGCGGCGTCGAGCGCGATCTCGATCGCGACGGAGCCGGACACCGAGCAGCTCCTCGCCGTCGAGCTCGACGACGACCGCGACGCGATCTCGCAGGGCGACCGCGTCCTCCTCGTCGTCGAGCACGACGAGGAGTCGGCGCGGGCCGCGCTGCGGGCGGGCCGGCGCGCCGGGTACCGCGTGATCGTCGCGCTGCGGGCCGGAAGCGGCCTCGCGCTCGCCCGCGAGTACAAGCCCGACGCCATCGTGCTCGACGCCGACCTGCCGTCGACCGACGGCGTCAGCCTCCTCGCCCACCTCAAGCGCGAGTCGGGCGTGCGCCACATCCCGGTGCACGTCGTCGGCGACAGCGACGTGCGCCATCACGCGCGGCGAACCGGCGCGGTCGGGTTCAGCGAGCGCCCCGCGTCCGGGTCGATCGCGGAAGCCACGTACGGCGAGGTCGTGTCCGGCATCACGACCTTCCTGGACAACGTCCACCGCCGCCTCCTCGTCGTGGAAGACGACGCGGTCGAGCGGGGCGCGATCGCCGAGCTCATCGGCGGTGGTGGCGACGTCGAGATCGTCGCCGTCGGGTCGAGCGAGGAGGCGCTCGAGGCGCTCGAGGGCGAGCCGTTCTCCTGCGTCGTGCTCGACCTGAAGCTGCCGAAGATGACCGGCTTCACGCTGCTCGAGAAGATCAAGACCGACGAGCGCTTCGTCGACGTCCCCGTGGTCGTCTACACGGGGCGGGAGCTCACGCGGCGTGAAGAGACGCGGCTGCGCAAGTACGCCGAGACGATCGTCGTGAAGGACGCCAACTCGCCCGAGCGCCTGCTCGACGAGACCGCGTTGTACCTGCACCGGGCGCCGTCGACGATGCCGGCGCCGCAACGGCGGATGATCGAGCAGCTGCTCGAGGCCGACCGTGTCTTCCAGGGCAAGCGGATCCTCGTGATCGACGACGACGTGCGCAACGTCTTCGCGCTGACGAGCGCCCTCGAGTCCCGCGGCATGCAGGTGCTGTTCGCCGAGAACGGGCGGGACGGCATCGAGGTGCTCAAGGCCAACCCCGGCGTCGACCTGATCCTGATGGACGTGATGATGCCGGAGATGGACGGCTACCAGACGACGCGGGCGGTGCGGCAGATCCCGCAGTTCCGGCGCCTCCCGATCATCGCCTTGACGGCGAAGGCCATGAAGGGCGACCGCGAGAAGTCGATCGCCGCCGGGGCGTCCGACTACATCACCAAGCCCGTCGACATCGATCAGCTCGTCTCGCTCATGCGGGTCTGGCTGTACGAGTAGCGCGGGCAAGGTGGTCGCCGTGGACCCACTCCCACAGCGCATCGAGACGCTCGAGGACCTCGAGATCGACCTGCTGCTCGAGGGCCTCTTCCGTCACTACGGCTACGACTTCCGGCAGTACGCCCGGTCGTCGCTGCGCCGGCGGCTCTGGCGCCGGGTGTACGCGGAGGGCCTCGACAGCCTGAGCGGGCTGCAGGAGCGGGTGCTCCACGACCCGGCGGCGATGGACCGGCTGCTGCTCGACCTGTCGGTGAACGTCACGTCGATGTTCCGCGACCCGACGTTCTATGCCGCGGTGCGCTCGCAGGTCGTGCCGCTCCTGCGCACGTACCCGTTCGTGCGCATCTGGAACGCCGGGTGCTCGAGCGGCGAGGAGACGTACTCGCTGGCGATCCTGCTGCTCGAGGAGGGGCTGTACGAGCGCACCCGGATCTACGCGACCGACATCAACGAGGCGGTGCTCGACCTGGCGCGCGCCGGCTCGTTCCCGGCGGACAAGCTGCCCGAGTACCGGACGAACTACATCGAGTCGGGCGGCCGGGACGACTTCGCCCGGTACCACGTCGTCGTCGGCGACCGTGTCCGGTTCCGGCGCTCCCTGCGCGAGAACATCGTGTTCGCCCAGCACAACCTGGCGTCGGACCGGTCGTTCAACGAGTTCCACCTGATCATCTGCCGGAACGTCCTGATCTACTTCGCGCCGCCGCTGCAGGACCGGGTCCACGAGCTCTTCCACGAGAGTCTCGTCCGCCTCGGCGTGCTGGCGCTCGGTCACAAGGAGTCGGTGCGGTTCACGTCGTTCGAGGACCGCTACGAGGAGCTCAACGGCCGGGAACGCCTCTGGCGTAAGGTGCGCTGAGTGCGACCGTCGCTCGTCGCGATCGGCGCGTCGTGGGGTGGGACGACGGCGCTTCGGACCGTGCTGCGCGGCCTTCGCGACAGCTTCGACACCCCGATCGTGGTCGTGCTGCACCGGGCCGCTCGCTCGAACGACGAGCTCCTCGAGCGGATGCTGGGCGACGGTGTCGAGCGGACCGTGTGCGAGGCCGACGACAAGACGCCGCTGACGCCGGCGTGCGTGTTCGTCGCGCCCGCCGACTACCACCTCCTGGTCGAGGACGGGCGCCTCGCGCTCTCGACGGACGCGCCCGTGAACTTCAGCCGGCCGTCGATCGACGTGCTGTTCGAGTCGGCGGCCGACGCCTACGGCGCCGGGCTCGTCGCCGTCGTCTTGACCGGCTCGAACGACGACGGCGCCGCCGGCGTCCGCCGCGTCCTCGAGCGGGGCGGGCGGGTCGTCGTCCAGGACCCCGCCGGCGCCGAACGGGCCGAGATGCCGAACGCCGCCATCGCCGCGGCCGGCGGCGCAGCCGACGTGGTGCCACTCGACCGCATCGCCGAGCACCTGTTGGGCATGGTCGGGGCACCGCGATGACTCCCGACCCCACCCCCGCCGACACCGCTGCGAACATCCTGCTGGTCGACGACCGGTCCGAGAACCTGCTCGCGCTCGAGGCCGTCCTCGAGCCGCTCGGTCAGCGCCTCGTGCGGGCGACGTCGGGCGAGGAGGCACTGAAGCACCTGCTCACCGACGACTTCGCGCTCATCCTGCTCGACGTGCAGATGCCCGGCCTCGACGGGTTCGACACGGCCCAGCACATCAAGTCGCGCGAGAAGACGCGCGACATCCCGATCATCTTCATCACCGCGATCAACCGCGAGCCCCACCATGCGATGCGGGGCTACGACACCGGTGCCGTCGACTACATCGCCAAGCCGTTCGAGCCGTGGCTGCTTCAGGCGAAGGTCCGGGCGTTCCTCGAGCTGCACGAGAAGAGCGCGCTCCTCAAGCGCCAGGCGCGCGAGCTGGCACGGTCGAACGCCGAGCTCGAGGAGTTCGCCTACGTGGCGTCGCACGACCTGCAGGAGCCGCTGCAGCTCGTCGCCGGGTTCCTCGAGCTCCTCGTCGACCGCCACGGCGACGAGCTGTCGGGTGACGCACGGGACATCGTCCGCCGCACGACGAACGCCGTCGGGCGGATGGACGCGCTGATCCACGACCTCTTGCGCTACGCGCAGGTCGGCAACGGGACGACACGCACGCACCAGCCGGTCGACCTCCGGGTCGTCGTCGACGACGTCGTCGCGCAACTCGCTGGTGCCATCGCCGACGCGGGTGCGACCGTCGAGGTGGGCGCGCTCCCTGTCGTCGACGGCAACCCGACGTTGCTCGCGCAGCTGTTCCAGAACCTGCTCTCGAACGCGCTCAAGTTCCGCCGCCGCGACGTCCCGCTCCACGTCGTCGTGTCGGTCGAGCGGTCGCCCGACGTCGACGACCGTGCGACCTGGGTCGTGGCCGTGCGCGACAACGGCGTCGGCGTCTCGCCCGAGCGGTCGGACAAGGTCTTCGCGATGTTCGAACGCCTGCACAGTGCCGACGAGGTCCCGGGCACGGGCATCGGCCTGGCGATCGCCCGCAAGATCGTCGAGCGCCACGGCGGGCGCATCTGGGTGGAACCGTCGCCCGGTGGCGGGGCGACGTTCGTGTTCACCCTCGCGACCTGATGACCGCCCGACTCAGCGGCCGGTTGCGGTGATGGCCTCGTTCCGCAGCCGCTTGTAGTCGACCTTGCCGTTCGGAGCGCGGCCGATCGTCTCGATCGCGACGACGCGTTTGGGTGCCTTGTACGACGCGAGGTGCGCCTTCACGTGGGCGATGACGTCGTCGGCGTCGACGTCGGCCGCCGGGTGCGGCTCGACCATGGCGACGATGGCCTCGCCGAACTTCTCGTCCGGCACGCCGACGACGACGGCGTCACGCACCGCAGCGTGCAGCTTCAGGACCTCCTCGACCTCCTCGGGAAAGACCTTCTCGCCGCCGGTGTTGATGCACACGGATCCGCGACCCATGAGCGTGAGCGTGCCGTCGGCCTCGACGGTCGCGTAGTCGCCGGGGATCGAGTAACGCTTGCCGTCGATGACCTTGAACGTGGCATCGCTCTTGGCCTCGTCCTTGTAGTAGCCGACGGGCTGGAACCCGCCGACGGCGACCCGGCCGATCTCGCCGCTGCCGGGCACGACGTCGCGGCCGTCGTCGGTGATCACGCGGGCGCGCTCGCCGACGGTGAAGCGGGCCGTGCGCGTCGGCATGTCGCGCCCGGTCACCGACTGGCCCATGCCGAGCGCCTCGGACGAGGAGAACGCGTCGACGATGAGCATGCCGCCGTGGTGCTTGAGCAGGCCCTGCTTCGTCTCGATGCTGAACATCACGCCCGAGGACACGATCGCGATCAGCGACGAGATGTCCCAGCGACCGGGGTCGGCGTCGAGCGCACGCAGGATCGGCTTGCCGAACGCGTCGCCGACCATCGCCAGGACGTTGACGCGTTCGCGCTCGATCGTGTCGAGGAGCTCGTCGACGTCGAGGTGGCGCGCGGTGAGTGTCACGACGCTGCCGCCCTGGCACAGCTGCTGCATCCCGCTGAACAGGCCGGTGCCGTGCATGAGCGGGCACGCCGGCATGTCGACCGGACCGATGCGCTCCTTCACCCGGGCGGTGACGGCGTCCAGGTCCGGCGCCGGCGGGTCGTGCCAGATGGCCAGGCTGAAGTTGTTGTAGAGGTCGTCCTGGCGCCACATGACGCCCTTCGGCATGCCGGTGGTGCCGCCCGTGTACAGCAGAAGCAGGTCGTCGCCGCTGCGGCCGTGGGCCGGCACCGTCCGCTCGGATGCCGACGTCGCCGCCGTTTCGTAGGGCGTCGCCCACTCGGGGCACGGGCCCGCGCCGTCGTCCACCCACAGCCACGTCACGATGCGCGGCACGCGGTCGCGCAGACCGGCGATGCGCTCGCTGAACGTGCCGTGGAACACGACGGCGACGACGTCGGCGTTGTCCCACAGGTAGACGAGCTCGTCGTCGACGTAGCGGTAGTTCGTGTTGACCGGCGCCAGACCCGCCTTGAACGTGGCGAACACCGACTCCATGTACTCGCTGCAGTTGTAGAGGTACTGGGCGACCTTGTCCTGCCGCTGCGCGCCGTTGTCGAGCAGCGTCCTGGCGACGCCGTCGGCGCGGCGGTCGAACTCCGCCCACGTGCGCCGCGTGTCGGCGTGGGTCAGTGCGGGCGCGTCGGGGATCGTGTCGGCGATCCGCTCCCACACGTCGGCGAAGTTCCACCCGTGCTCGGACATGGCGGGCACGGTAGCGGCCGGGAATATCGTGCGTCCCCATGGACTTCGAGCTGCCCGCCGACGACGACCCGCGCCGGCTCGACGTGCGGGCGTGGCTCGCCGAGCACCCGACGCCGAGCGGGCGCGAGCTGGCCGAGGCCGGCTACGTCGCACCGCACTGGCCGAAGCCGTGGGGCCTCGACGCCGATCCGATCCTGCAGCTCATCGTCGACGACGAGCTGCGGCGCGCCGGCGTGCGCCGGCCGGCGAACATGATCGGCATCGGCTGGGCGGGCCCGACGATCCTCGCCGCGGGGACCCAGGAGCAGAAGGACCGCTACCTGTTCCCGCTCCTCGCCGCCGAGGAGCTGTGGTGCCAGCTGTTCAGCGAACCGGGCGCCGGGTCCGACCTCGCCTCGCTGTCGACGCGGGCCGAGCGCGACGGCGACGTCTACGTCGTGAACGGGCAGAAGATCTGGACGTCGTACGGGCACGCCGCCAAGTTCGGCATCCTCATCGCCCGCACGAACCCCGACGTCGCGAAGCACCAGGGCATCTCGTACTTCATCTGCCCGATGGACACCCCGGGCATCGAGGTCCGTCCGATCGTCGAGATGACGGGCGCCCACCTGTTCAACGAGGTGTTCTTCGACGACGTCCGTTTGCCCGCGTCGCTGCGCGTCGGCGAGGAGGGCGAGGGCTGGACGCTCGCCAAGGTGACGCTCGGCAACGAGCGCGTCTCGCTGTCGTCCGGCGGCGCACTGTGGGGCGACGGCCCGTCGGCGCACGACCTCCTGGCACAGACGCACACCTCCGACGCGCTGATGCGCCAGCGGCTCGCGCAGCTCTACATCGAGGCGGAGATCCTCCGCCTGATCCGCCTCCGCACGGTGACCGCCGCCGTGCGCGGCGAGGCGCCCGGGCCGGAGGCGTCGATCCGCAAGGTGATGGCCGACGAGCACGGCCAGAAGATCATGGCGATCGCCAAGGACCTTCGCGGTGCAGCCGGCATGGTCAACACGCCGGCCGACATCTGGGACTACGGCTTCCTGTTCTCGCCGGCGCTCACCATCGGCGGCGGGACGTGGGCGGTGCAGCGCAACATCATCGCCGAGCGCGTCCTCGGCCTCCCGCACGACGTCGCCGTCAACTGAGCCCCCTGATCGGCATCCTCCCACGGAGTCGGAGTATCCCGCCGTTCAGCGCCTCGAAACTCCGATTCTGTCGGAGGATGCGAAGTGGCGGGCGCCGTCGCGGTCGAGGAAGTCGCGGTGCCACCGCCGCGGGGTGGCGAGGATCGCGCGGGGCTCGTCCTCGAACAGCCAGCGGGCGAAGTTCCGGCGCGTCCACGGGGTGACACCGGCGACGCGGACGGCGGCGCGCGCACCCTTGCGGTGCTGCAGCGCGCGCACCAGCAGCATCGACATCTGGTGGTCGCGGCGCAGCGTCGTCCAGACGTCGCGCCGGTAGCGCCACGCCGCCCACGCCGGCGCGCCCGGCCCCGCATCGGTGATCGCGCCGGCGGCGGCGATGCCGGTGTCGAGCGCCTGGCCGATGCCCTCGCCGGTCATGGGGTCGCAGGCGCCGGCGGCGTCGCCGACGAACAGCACCCGGCCGCCTGCGCCGCTGAGCACGGCGGTGTCGATGCGGGCCGGGATCGGCCACGCGCGATGCGGCGCCTCGGGCGCAGCGTCGGCGCCGAGCACGTCGCGGATGTGCGGCCGCCGGAGCAACTCCGGCCACAGGTCCTTCATGTCCTGCGTCGCGACCTTCGCGCCCCGCTGGATGCCGAACCCGACGTTCGCCCGGGCACCGGGGAGCGGGAACGACCACGCGTACCCGGGCAGGAAGTCCGGCTCGAACCACACCCACAGGTCGCGCTCGGCTCGTGGTCCGACGCCACTGAAGTACTGCCGGAACGCGTGCCACTCGCCGAGGTAGCCGTTGGGATAGAGGCCGAGCGCCTTCGCCGTCGGCGACCACTGCCCGTCCCCGGCGACGACGTAGGTCGCCTCGACCGGCCCGAGCCCGTCGACGTCGAGCGTCACCGACTCTCGCCCGACGCCGTCGACGCCGACCAGCGCGTGCCCGTCGTGCACCTTGACACCCGCGGCGCGAGCGACGTCGAGCAGCGCGGCGTCGAGGTCGACCCGGCGGGCGACAGCGGCGTAGCTACCCCGGCCCCGCGGCATCGGGAACTCGACGACGCGACCCGAGGGTGAGCGCACGAGCACGTCGTCGACCGCGAACCAGGACGCAACGGTCGACGGGTCGAGCCCGAGCTCGGACAGTCGCCGGAGCGCGTTCGTCGTGAGCCCGTCGCCGCACGTCTTGTCGCGCGGGAACGTCGCCTTGTCGACGAGGTGCACCTCCCGCCCGGCACGGGCCAGCGTGATCGCCGCGGCCGCACCGCCGGGGCCCCCGCCGACCACGCACACCTCGACCCGCACGGCCGGCAAACCTACTGTCACCCCTCCTTCGGGGGCGGGGCCTGCGAGCCGTCGCAGTTGAGACCTTCGCGGGCGCGATAGCGCGCCGACGTCGAGTCGACCTTGCGCTCACCGTCGAGTAGCACCCGCGTCCGCTCGGAGCGCACGACGGTGCACGTCCCCTGCGGCCGCTTCGTCTGCGCCGACATCGTCACCGACTCGTAGTACTTCGTCGAGTACATCGACACCGTGAGGCTGCGCTCGGTGTAGGTCGGCCACAGCAGGATCCCGTAGGGCGTCGTGTTCTTCACCTCGAGGTCCGGGTGGGGGTAGCCCATCGTCGCCTCACGGCCGTAGGGATAGCGCGAGATGTAGAGCGAGTGGCTCTGGTACTCACCGAAGTCGAGACCCGCGAACCACGCGGCGTTGAACAGCGTCGTCGCCATCTGCGAGATGCCGCCACCGACGTCCTCGGAGTGCTGACCGTTCTCGATCACCGGCGCGGAGACGAAGCCCTTCTCCCTCGTCCGCTTGCCGATCGTCCTGTTGACCGAGAACGTCTCGCCCGGCTCGATCACGACGCCGCGGAGCAGGTCGGCGATGCGGTGGATGTTCGTGACACGCGGCTCGCAGCACTTGTGCGGTGTCGTGAACGTGGACACCTGCTCCTTGATGCCGAGCTTGCGAGCCTCGGCCTCCGTGCGCTTCGGCTCGACGAGCTTCAAGGGCAGGTCCACCGCTCGCGACGACGAGGACGGTGCCCGCAGCCCCTCCATCACCCGAGTCGGCGCGTCGGCGCCGCAGCAGGCCGTGCCCGTCTTCGCCGGGGTGATGACGACGGTGCCGCCGCTCACGCTGAACCCGGCGTCGACGGGCTCGACCCCCGCGTCCGGCAGCAGCGCGGCGAGGCCCTTGGCCGCCTCGTCCGGCGACACGCCGAGGGCGAGGTCGTCGCCGGCGTCGTGCACCTCCATCCACTTGCGCAGCGTCTTCGCCGGGATGGTCGCGCGCGTGCCGCCCGCCCGCACCTGCAGCCCGTCGGTCACGAGGTGCTCGGCCTCCGTGGCCAGCGCGCTCGCTCGAGCGACCGGGAACCGCGGCGGTACGACGCCACGCGCCACGTGGACGGTCGTCGTCGACGACGGCGACCCGTGGTCGAGCGCGTCGGGCAGCGCCTCGACCACGTGCGCGGGATCGACGCCGCGCCCCGGCTTGCCCGGGACCGCAACGAGCTTCCCGTCCTCCACGGCGAGCGACGGCTCGGTCGCGTCGGTTCGTCCGACGTCGAGCCTCCGGACCGCGCTGTAGGTGGCCGACGGCGTGATCTTCACCTCGACGGGTGCCTGGCGGTCGCGCACGAACCCCCACAGCCAACTGACGACGCGGCCCGGCAGTGTGCCCTTGCTGCCGGCGTCCAGCGCCGCCGCCACGGTCGCGTCCTGATCGACGGCGACGCCGAGGTCGCCGGCCGTCGTGGTGAACCCGCGGCCGCCGTCGACGTCGACGCGGACGGACCGTTGCGGCTCCGCCTGCGCCACCGACGCGACGACGGCGCGCACCTCCGCCGCCGTCATGCCGCCGATCGAGCGGCCGGCGAGCGTCACGTTGCGCGCCACCTTCCCGTCGCGCCCGCGACCGTCGATCGCCCACGCCGCGCCGGCACCCACGATCACGACGAGCAGGGCTCCGAGCGCGACGAGACCGGCCGTGCGGACCCGCTGCATGGTCCCAGGATCGCACGTGGCACGATCAACCTGGTGCGCGCGTCCGCCTCCGCCCGCCTCTCCGCCGCGCCCGGCGCGGTGTTCGCGGTCATCGCCGACCTGACGACCTGGCCGCGCTGGCTCGACGTCGTCACCCGCGTGACGCCCGACGGCGAACGTGCCTGGCGGGTCCGTCTCGGCGTGAAGCTCGGACCGGTCGACCTGGGCCGCGACGTCCGCCTCGTCGCCACGACGTTCGACGAGCCCGCGCGGGTCGTCGTCGAGCGCGAGGAGCTCGACGGGCGTCCCGACCACTCGCCGATCGAGATCGCCGTCGACGTCGTCGCCGTGACCGATGCCGGAGACGGCGTAGCGGCGAGCGACGTCACGCTCGCCGCGCACGTCGGGAAGCGGCTGCCGTTCGTCGACCTCCAGGGCGAGATCGAGCGGCGCGGACCGGCGGCACTGCGGGCCCTGGAGCGCGTCGTGCGCGACGGGACCCGCCATGCGGACTAGTCACTGACGTTCACAGAAGGGCCCGACTGGGCTATGGACCGTCGTGCCTCACACGCCGAACATCAGTGCACCGATGGCACTCGTCGCCTCTCACGACGCAGCCGCCGGTTCCCGTACGGGGCCGGTGG
This sequence comes from Acidimicrobiales bacterium, assembly GCA_035700105.1. Classification (GTDB taxonomy): domain Bacteria; phylum Actinomycetota; class Acidimicrobiia; order Acidimicrobiales; family DASSOZ01; genus DASSOZ01. The sequence goes on along the minus strand of DASSOZ010000008.1, from coordinate 59,024 downwards.
TCGGCCTGACGCTCGTCGCGCTCGGTCTCGCGGCGGGTGTCGGCGCGGTGCGGCTGCTGGGCGAGAGCGGCGCCGCCGTGCTGCTGATCGTCGCCGCCGGCATCCTCGTCGGCGCGGGTGCCCGCGTCTGGACACTCGTCGCCCGCTGGCACCGCGAGAGCGACATCCTCCGCCTCGAGCGGGTGCGGGCGAACGAGCTGTTGCAGGCGGCGCTGCAGGCACACTCCTCCATGGGCGTGAGCGAGGTGGAGCGGGCGATCGAGGAGCGGGCGTGCGTGTTGCTCGCCACCGGCCGCGCTCGGTTCGACTCCACGCCGCCGGGCGGCGGCGAGCTGGGCTGCCGGCTGCGATCGACGTACGACCCCGATCGCTGGCTCGTCGTGTCGCCCCGGCCCGACGGACGCCCGTACGACGCGGAGGACGAGCGCGCGCTCGAGCTGCTCGTCGCGACCACCGCCGCCGCGCTCGACAACGCCCACCTCCACGCCCGCACCGCCGGCGAGCGCCGGCTGCTCGGCGACATCTTCGGTTCGTCGAGCGACGCGATCTTCTCGGTCGACGGTACCGGCGTCATCACGTCGTGGAACGCGGCGATGGCGGCGATCACCGGCCGCACCGCCGACGACGCCGTCGGCCGGCCGTGTGGCGACGTCGTCGACGCGCGCGACGCCGACGGCCGCGATGTCGATCTCCGGGTGTGGCTCGCCGCCGCGCCACGCGACGAGGACGAGGGTTCCGCGCTCGACGTCGCCGCGGCACGGGGCACGCGCCGCTGGCTCGACTGTGCGGTCGCGCCGATGCCCGACGGTGGCGTCGTCGTCGTGGCGCGTGATGTCAGCGAGCAGCGCGAGGTCGACGACCTCAAGTCCGACTTCCTCGCCACCGTCTCGCACGAGCTGCGTACGCCGCTCACACCGATCCAGGGCTTCCTCCAGACGCTGATGCGCGACGACGCGTCGTTCGGCGACGAGGAGCGTCACCGGTTCTACGAGGTGATGCTGCGCCAGTCGGAGCGCCTCGAGCGCCTGATCAAGGACCTGCTCGACGCGACGTCGTTGCAGGACAAGGACCACCTGTTCTTCCCCGAGCGGGTCGAGTGGGTCGGCGCCGCGACCCGCATCGTCGAGCTGTTCCGCCGGCAGGATCCGACGCGTGAGTTCGAGCTGCACGTCGAGCCCGGACTGCCGGACGTCGTCGTCGACGAGCAGCGGGCCGAGCAGGTGCTGTCGAACCTGCTGTCGAACGCCGTCAAGTACAGCCCGCCGCGCGCCCCCGTATCGGTGACGATCGCGCTCCGGCCCGCCCGCACGGCGCGCGAGGGCGGCCCGGTTGAGGTCGTCACGAGCGTCACGGACCGCGGGCCCGGCATCGACCCGGGCGAGCGCGAGAAGGTGTTCGAGCGGTTCACACGCCTCGGCAACCACCTGACGCGCACGGTCGGTGGTGCCGGGCTCGGGTTGTTCATCGCCCGTCGCCTCGTGGAGGGGATGGGCGGCACGATCGCCGTCGACTCGGCGCCGACCGGTGGTGCGTCGTTCTCGTTCACGCTGCCCGTGGCAGCGGCGGCGCCTGTGACGCCGGTGGGTCAGCCGGCGACGACGCCGTAGGGCTCGCCCGCCTCCGCGTAGCACGCGGCGTGGAAGTGCTCGACGCGCTTCCAGACGCCGTCCTCGTACACGTTGGCGATGACCTGGCGACCCTGCTGGCGGGCGATGAACTTGACGGTCGTTCCGCAGTGCGAGCACGTGGCCGAGTTCCCGGCCTCGATCGGGCGCTCCACGGCCCGGCTCGTCCACGTCTTCGTTGCTGCCATACGGAATAGATCGGCATGTTCCGGGCTGACGTGAGGGTTTCCCGCCGGGTCGTCGTTGACGCGCAGCCCGTGGTTGCGCGAGCGTTCCCGGCGCCGGGGCGGGGGTGCGTCCGCCGTGCACCTCCTCCCCGGCGCTAACGCGCTCGATCTGCCGTCCGCCCGAAGGCGATCGCCTCCCGGACGAGCGCCCGGACGTCGCCCTCGTCGGCGCCCTGCGCGACGAGCTCGCCGATGCGCGACTCGAGCTCCTCGCCGGTGTCGTCTCCGAGCTTCGGCGTCACCGCGGTCGCCACCATGAGGCACAGCGACGCCGCCGCCGTGAGCAGACCGGACGTGAGCGCGCCGCCGTTGTTGTCGGCGATCGAGAAGGCGATCATCCCGGCGATCCCGAGGACGAACACGGCGATCACCACGCGACGCACGGCACGCGGGCTCATATCTCTGCGCATTCTGTACGGATTCGCAGCAACGGGGCGTCGGTAGGATCGACACCGGCATGACAGACCCACAGGCCGTCGAGCGGACGTTCGGACCAAACGACTGGCTGGTCGACGAGATGTACGAGCAGTACCTCGCCGATCCGGCGTCGGTGAGCGAGAGCTGGCGGGACTTCTTCGCCGACTACCGGCGAGCCGGGGGCAACGGGCAGGCGGCCACCGCGCCCGCACCCGCGCCGGCTCCCCCGCCTGCCCCGGCGCCCGCACCGGCGCCCGCCGCGGCACCTGCGCCCGCGCCGGCGGCCCCGCAGCCGACGCCCGCACCGGCGCCGGCGCCGGCGGGCGCGACGCAGCTGCGAGGCGCCGCCGCCCGCATCGCCACGAACATGGAGCGGTCGCTCGAGCTGCCGACGGCGACGAGCGTCCGCACGGTCCCGGCGAAGCTCCTCGAGGTCAACCGCAAGATCGTCAACAACTACCTCGCCCGCACGCGCGGCGGGAAGATCAGCTTCACCCACCTCATCGGCTTCGCGATGGTGAAGGCGATCGCCGAGGTCCCGGCGATGAACCGCTCGTTCGCCACCGTCGACGGCAAGCCGGCGATCGTCGAACACGACCACGTCGGCCTCGGTCTCGCCGTCGACGTCGAGAAGTCCGACGGGAGCCGCACGCTCCTCGTGCCGTGCATCAAGCAGGCCGACACCCTCGACTTCCGCGCGTTCTGGCTGGCGTACGAGGACCTCATCCGCAAGGTCCGCAACAACAAGATCACGCCCGCCGACTTCGACGGGACGACGTGCTCGCTCACCAACCCCGGCACGATCGGCACGGTCCACTCGGTGCCGCGGCTGATGCCCGGGCAGGGCGTCATCCTCGGCGTCGGGACGATCGACTACCCGGCCGAGTACAGCGCCGCCGATCCCGACATGCTCGCCAAGCTCGGCGTGTCGAAGGTCATCACGCTCACGTCGACGTACGACCACCGCATCATCCAGGGCGCGGAGTCGGGCCTGTTCCTGCAGCGCATCCACAAGCTCCTGCTCGGCGAGGACGGCTTCTACGACGAGGTGTTCCGCTCGCTCGACGTCCCGTACGAGCCGGTCCGCTGGCGGCGCGACGTCAACCCCGCCGACGAGGAGGACAGCGAGCGGGCCAAGCAGGTCCACGTCCAGACGCTCATCAACATCTTCCGCGTCCGCGGTCACCTCATCGCCGACCTCGACCCGCTCCGGTGGAAGGAACCGAAGACGCACGCCGAGCTCGACCCGGCGACGTACGGCTTGACGTTGTGGGACCTCGACCGCGAGTTCTTCGTCGACGGCATCGCCGGTCACGACGTGATGACGCTCGGCGACCTGCTCGGCCTGTTGCGCGACGCCTACTGCCGCACGATCGGCGTCGAGTACATGCACATCCAGGAGCCGGACCAGAAGCGCTGGATCCAGGAGCACGTCGAGGGTGTGCAGGTCGTGCTGTCGCCCGATGACCAGCGTCACATCCTCGGGCGGCTGAACGCGGCGGAGGCGTTCGAGAAGTTCCTCAACACGAAGTACATGGGGCACAAGCGGTTCGGCATCGACGGCGCCGAGTCCGCCATCGTCATCATCGACGCGATCCTCGGCGCCGCCGCCGACGAGCAGCTCGACGCCGCGGTGATGGGCATGGCCCACCGCGGCCGGCTGAACGTGCTGGCGAACATCGTGGGCAAGTCGGTGCGCGAGATCTTCCGCGAGTTCGAGGGCGACATCGACCCCGAGACGATCCAGGGCTCGGGCGACGTGAAGTACCACAAGGGCTCGCACGGCAAGTTCGTCAGCCAGGCGGGCGGCGAGATCGAGGTCGTGCTGGCGTCGAACCCGTCGCACCTCGAGGCGGTCGACCCCGTCGTCGAGGGCATGGCGCGCGCGATGCAGGACCGCATCAACCGGCCGGAGTCGTTCTCCGTGCTGCCGCTGATCGTGCACGGCGACGCCGCGTTCGCCGGCCAGGGCGTCGTCGCCGAGACGCTGAACCTGTCGCAGCTGCGCGGGTACCGCACGGGCGGCACGGTCCACCTCGTCGTCAACAACCAGGTCGGGTTCACGACGCCGCCGGAAGCGGCGCGCTCGTCGACCTACGCGACCGACGTGGCGAAGATGGTGCAGGCGCCGATCTTCCACGTGAACGGCGACGACCCCGAGGCGTGCGTGCGGGTGGCACGGCTGGCGTACGAGTTCCGCCAGGCGTTCCACAAGGACGTCGTCATCGACATGCTGTGCTACCGGCGCCTCGGTCACAACGAGGGCGACGAGCCGAGCTACACACAGCCGCTGATGTACAAGCGCATCGAGGAGCGGCGCTCGGTGCGCAAGCTGTACACCGAGGCGCTCGTCAACCGCGGCGACATCACGCTCGAAGAGGCGGAGGCCGCGCTCGAGGACTTCCACTCGCGGCTGCAGACCGCGCTGGAGGAGACGCGCTCGTCGGCACCGCCGAAGGGACTGCGGGCGCGTCCCGCACCCGAACCGCTCGGCGTGCTGCCACACGTCCCGACCGGCGTCCCGCGTGCGGAGCTCGACCGCATCGCTGCGTTGCGGTTCGGCGCGCCGGAGGGCTTCGTCGTCCATCCGAAGCTGGCGAAGCAGCTGGTCGCGCACGAGAAGATGTACGCGGCCGGCGAGGTCGACTGGGCGCTGGCGGAGTTCCTCGCGTTCGGGTCGCTGCTGGCCGAGGGCAGCGACATCCGCGTCGCCGGGCAGGACACGCGGCGGGGCACGTTCTCGCACCGGCACGCCGTGCTGGTCGACTACGACTCGGCCGAGGAGTACACGCCCCTGCGCTACCTCGGGGACGGGCAGGGTCAGTTCTGGATCTACGACTCGTCGCTCTCGGAGTACGCCGCGCTCGGCTTCGAGTACGGCTACTCGGTCGTCGCCAAGGACGTGCTCGTGTGCTGGGAGGCCCAGTTCGGCGACTTCATCAACGGCGCGCAGATCGTCATCGACCAGTTCATCGCCGCCGCCGAGGACAAGTGGCAACAGACGTCCGGGCTCGTGCTGCTGCTGCCGCACGGGTACGAGGGTCAGGGGCCGGAGCACTCGTCGGCCCGCATCGAGCGGTTCCTCACGCTGTCGGCCGAGGACAACCTCCAGGTCGTCAACTGCACGACGTCGGCGCAGTTCTTCCACGTCCTGCGGCGCCAGTTGCACCGCGACATCCGCAAGCCGCTGGTGATCTTCACGCCGAAGTCGCTGCTGCGGGCCCGTGAGGCGCGCTCGCCGATCTCCGCGCTGGAGTCGGGCTCGTTCGAGGAGGTGCTCGACGACCCGTTCGTCGCCGCTCCCGACGGCGTGCGGCGCGTGATCCTGTGCAGCGGCAAGGTCGCGTACGACGTGATGAAGGCCCGCGACGCGGCGTCGTCGCCCGTCGCGGTGGTTCGCGTCGAGCAGCTGTTCCCGTGGCCGGGCGACGCGCTGTCGTCGCTCGTCGCGTCGCGTTACCCCAACGCCGAGTCGGTCGTGTGGGTCCAGGAGGAGCCGCAGAACATGGGCGCGTGGCCGTTCGCCGGCGGCCGCCTGGCGTCGCTCTTCGCCGGCCGCCTGCCCGTGTCGGTCTCGTCCCGCCGCGAGTCGGGTTCCCCGGCTGCCGGCTCCCTGTCGGTCCACCAGCAGGAACAGGAAGACCTGGTGGCCCGGGCTTTGAACCTGCCAGGCTGATGCCGTAGAACCACCTCAGCGGTGGTCTACGGCATCACCCTGGCGGTTGCTCTTCCCCCGAAACGTCGTTCTCCTCGGAGGGAAGGCCGTGCTCGACGACCACTTTCGCAACCAGTTGGGTCTCGTCACCCGCGCGCAGGTACTGGCCGGCGGACACACCGTGCGTCAGATCGAGCGTCGTCTGGCGAACGGTGAATGGAGTCGCGTTGTGCGAGGCGTGTATCGCCACAGCACATGGCCCGTGACGTACGAGCAGCGGCTGCTCGCAGCGTGCCTCGGCCTCGACCACGCCGCCGGGTCGCTTCAGTCGGCGGCGATGGTCCACGACCTCGACGGGATTCGGGCCGGCCGCGTCCACGTGTCGGTGCCGCGGGGGCGTGCGACCCGCAGCCCGCTCGCGATCGTCCACCAGGCGACGCACCTGTTCGTGCCTGACGTCGTCGACGTGGGGCCGATCCCGGTGACGTCGGTCGCCCGCACGATCGTCGACCTCGCTGCCGTCCTGCCCGAGAGTCGGCTCACCTCGCTTGTCGACCACGTCCTCGTCCGCCGGCGGACGACGATCGACGAGATCGGTGAGGCGATGGTCCGGGCCGAAGACGCACCGGGGCGCGCAGGTGCCCGCCGGCTCATCGCCGTCCTCGACGCCTGGACGCCCGGAAAGCGGATCCCCGACAGCGAGCCCGAGATGGAGCTCGTGCGCGCAATTCAGGAGCGCGGGTTGCCGGATCCCGACCGTCAGGTGCCGATCTTCGACCACACCGGCAAGCAGATCGCCACCGCCGATGTCGGCTATCCGCCGCCCGCGTGCATCGCCATGGAATACGACAGCACCGACTTTCACGGGACGCCGCGCGCGGCGGTGCGGGACATCGCACGCGCCAACCGCATCGTCGCCGCCGGCTGGACGTTCCTCGTCGCCACCGCCCTCGATCGCCGGAGCGGGTTCGTCGCCTTCGTCGACAATCTCGAGGCCGTCCTCGCGAGGGTGATGCCGTAGACCCACCTCAGCGGTGGTCTACGGCATCATCCTGGGAGTTAGCGTCCGGCGGTGGACGTCGTGGTGCGGGTCGTGGTCGGAGTCGCGGGCGGGACGGTCGCGGCCGCGGTGCTCGTGTCGGCGGTGCGGACGTTCGTCGTTCCCAGGGCGATCCCCGTGTGGCTCACGCGAGCGGTGTTCCTGGCATCGAGGCGCATGTTCATGGTGCGGGCCAACCGGGCCGACGACTACGAGGGCCGCGACCGCGTGATGGCGTCGTACGCGCCGATGACGCTGATCGTGCTCCCGGTCGTGTGGCTCGTGTGCGTCCTCGCCGGCTTCACGGCGATCTTCTGGGCGCTCGACGTCGGCGCGCTGCGCGAGGCGTTCCGGGAGAGCGGGTCGTCGCTGTTCACGCTCGGGTTCGCGCCCCCGCCCGACCTCGTCACGACGGCGGCAGCGTTCCTCGAGGCGACGATCGGACTCGGCCTCCTCGCCCTCCTGCTCGCGTACCTGCCGACGATGTACACGGCGTTCTCCCGCCGGGAAGCCACCGTCGCCATGCTCGAGGTCCGCGCCGGTTCACCGCCCACACCGAGCGAGCTCCTGATCAGGGCCTGGCGCATCGACTGGATCGACCGCCTCCCCGAACTGTGGGCCGACTGGCAGGCGTGGTTCATCGACATCGCCGAGACGCACACGTCCCTCGCCGCGCTGAGCTTCTTCCGCAGCCCGCAACCACAACGCTCGTGGGTGACGGCGTCGGGCTGCGTCCTCGACACGGCCTCGCTCCGGCTCGCCGCCCTCGACCTACCCCGCGAGCCCGACGCCGCCCTGTGCATCCGCACCGGCACCGTGAGCCTGCGCCACATCGCCGACTACTTCTCGCTGCCGTTCGACCCCGACCCGTCGCCCGACGACCCGATCACCGTCACCCGCGACGAGTTCGACGAGGTCGTCGACCACCTCGCCGCCGAGGGCCTCCCGGTCCGCACCGACCGCGACGCCGCCTGGCGTGACTTCGCCGGCTGGCGCGTCAACTACGACGCGCTCGTCACCGGCCTCGCCGGGCTGACGATGGCGCCGTACGCGCCGTGGACGTCCGACCGCGGCCTCGCGTACCGGCGACCGCCGCTGCGACGGCGCGCCTAGTCGAGCGCGAAGCCGAGCACCGCCGACAGCTCGCCGAGCGCGACGGACGGGTCGACGACCTTTATCGTCCTCATCCCCATCGCCCGTGCCGGCTTGAGGTTCACCCCGAGGTCGTCGAGGAACACGCACTCGTCCGGGGCGACGTCCAGCAACGAGCACGCCAGCTCGTAGAACCGCACGTCCGGCTTGCGGACACCGACGCGGCTCGACTCCACGACGGCGTCGAAGATCGACACGACGTCGTGCAGCGCGCCCATCCCCGGGTCGTCCTCGCCGACGAAGTTGTTCGTGAGCAGCGCCTGCAGCAACCCCGCGTCGCGGATGCGCGAGAGCGCCCGCACCATCGCGGGACGGACCTCGCCCCGCAGCCCGAGCATGAGCTTGCGGGCGTCGAGCGTCCCGCCGGCGGCGACCGCCTCCGCCTCGAACAGACGGCAGAACTCGTCGAAGGTCACTTCGCTGCGCTCGAAGCGCGCCCACGCGTTGCCGTCGGGGTTCGTCGAGTTGAGACCGCGGATGAACCCGTCGGGCAGGTGGGCGTCACGCTCGTACGACGCGAACGCGTCGAACGGGCTCGTCAGGATCACGCCGCCGAAATCCCACAGGACGGCGCGGACACCAGCGCCGCTCACGCCGACAGCAGGTCCCGGGCCACCACGTCCCACAGGTCGGTCGACAGGCGGAGCGACTCGACGTCCACCCGCTCGTCGTCACCGTGGAACATCGCCGAGAACTCCTCGAACCCGATGCGCTCGCTGAACAACCCGAACCCGTACGCCGTGACGCCCAGGCGGCGGAAGAACCGTGAGTCCGTCGCGCCCACGGTCATGAACGGCACCGTCGACGTCCCGGGATGGAGCGACTGCGCGGCGCGCGTCAACACGTCCCACAGCGGTGTGTCGACCGGCGATGCCGACGCGGGATCGTCGGCGACGTTCACGATCTCGACGTCGTCGACGAGATCCGGACCGATCGCATCGCGCAGCATCGCCTGCAGCTCGTCCGCCGTCTGACCGGGAAGCGTGCGGATGTCGAGCTCGAGCTCGACGCGGTCGGGGATGACGTTCGTCTTCGTCCCGCCGTGCACGACCGTCGGCGCGATCGTGGTGTGCGTGCACGCGTGCGCCTGGCGGGCGAGCCCGAGCATCGGGAGGTCGTGGACGAACTGCCACACCTTGTCCGGGTCGAGCAGCGCGTCGCGGAACTCGTCGGGGAACTCCATGCCCTCGACGAAGCGACGCCACGTCTCGTGGATCTGCGTCTCGGGCCGGTACTCGGCGAGGCGGCGGACGACCTCGGCCGCCTTCACGAGCGCGTTGTCGGTCCGCAGCGGCTGACTCGCGTGGCCCGGCGTGCCGTGCACGCGCAGGACGCACCAGTACGTGCCCTTCTCGCCGACGATGATCGGCAGCTTCGGACCGCTGGGCGTCGGGATGACGAACCCGCCCGACTCGGTGACGACGTAGTCGCACGCGACCGCATCGCGCTCGTGCTCGGTCAGGTACGACGCGCCGTGCGTCCCGAGCGCCTCCTCGTCGGCGACGGCGAGGTAGATCAGCGTGCCGCGAGGCCGGAACCCCGAACGGGCGAGCGCCTTCGTCGCCACCGCCATCGACGACGTGAGGTTGAGCATGTCGACCGCACCCCGGCCCCACACCTCGCCGTCGATCAGCTCGCCGCCGTAGGGGTCGTGCCGCCAGCCGTCGGGGTTGGCCGGGACGACGTCGGTGTGGCCCATCAGCATGAGCGCCGGCGCGTCCGGATCGGTCCCTTCGATCCGTGCGACGAGGCTGGCGCGGCCGGGGAGCGGCTCGTAGCGCTCGACGTCGAGGCCGGTGCCCTCGAGGTAGCCCTCGAGGAGGTCGACGCTGCGGGCCTCGTGGCCCGACTCGTCGCTGCCGTCGTTGACGCACCGGTTGCGGATGAGCTGCTGGAGCAGCTCGGTCACCTCGCCCGTGCGATCTGACGTCATGGCCGCAACCTACCTATCCCGACGTGTCGGGTTCGCGACTTCCCAAGGGCTGAATGGTTGACTTTCGCGCAATGTCAAAACGGCGCGTCGTGGTGGACGGTTCGAACATCGCCACCGAAGGCCGCGCGCTGCCCAGCCTGTCCCAACTGCGCGACGCGGTCGCGGCCTGGAAGGCCGACAACCCCGACGACCAGATCACGGTCGTCGTCGACGCGTCGTTCTCGTATCGCATCGACGACTCCGACCGGGCCGAGTTCGAGAAGGCCCGCACGACCGGCGAGCTGGTCTCGCCGCCCGCTGGCGCTGTCGGCCGGGGCGACGGGTTCCTCCTGCAGATCGCCGACCGCACCGACGCGGTCGTGCTGTCGAACGACTCGTTCCAGGAGTACCACGGCGAATACGGGTGGTTGTTCGAGCGCGGACGGCTGATCGGCGGCACGCCGGTCCCCGGAGTCGGATGGATCTTCTCGCTGCGCACCCCGGTGCGTGGGCCGAAGAGCCGCGAGTCGATCAAGGAGGCGAAGAAGAAGAGCGGCGCCGGTCGCAAGGCGAAGCCGATCGAGGAGGCGATCGCCGAGGCGACCGAGGACGTCCTCGAACCGGCGGGGTCGACGGTCGCCGTCGACAACGGTGACGGCAACGGCCGCCGGCGGCGTCGGCGGCGCCGGTCGTCGGGTGGTGCGCCGTCGCCGGAAGCGGTGAACGATCCGGCGCCGTTCATCCGTTTCATCACGACCTACAAGCTCGGTTCGCGGGTGCAGGCAGTCGTCGACCGGTTCTCGTCGCACGGCGCGTTCGTGACGGTCGACGAGACGACCTGCTACGTCCCGCTCACGGCGATGGGCACACCGCCGCCTCGCGCCGCCCGCGAGGTCATGAAGAAGGGCGAGACCCGCGAGTTCGTCGTGCAGGCGCTCGACGCGCAGCGGCGCGGCGTCGAGCTCGCGGTGCCCGGGTTCGAGCACATCGGCGGCGCGCCGACCGACGAGACGGTCAAGGCCGAGATCCGCGCCGAGCAGCAGAAGGCGCGCAAGAAGGCGGCCGCGGTCGCGTCCGCCGGGACGGCGGCGGAGCCGAAGAAGGCGGCCAAGAAGGCGGAGAAAGCGGCGGGGAAGAAGGCGGCCGGGCCCGCCACGCGCGCGGCCAAGAAGCCCGCGGCCGGCACGACACCGGCGCCGAAGAAGCAGGCGCCGCCGGCGAAGAAGGCCGCCACCAAGAAGGCCGCCACGAAGAAGGCGGCCGCCTCACCGCAGAAGGCACCGGCGCGGAAGAAGCAGGCGCCGCCGGCGAAGAAGGCGGCCACGACGAAGGCGCCGACCAAGAAGGCGGCGGCGAAGAAGGTCGCCGCCAAGAAGGCACCGGCGCAGAAGGCCGCGAAGAACGCGTCCAAGAAGTCGTCGCGCTAGGGACCTGTAGAGGTTTCGACACCGCGCAGGTGTCCAACCCTCTACAGGTCCGCCGTCGCCTCCCGCTCCAGCAGGCGGCCGACGATGCGGTCGACGGTCTCGCGCGGCTGGGCACCCGGGAGCACGAAGCCGTTGTCGAATCGCCACGCCGGCGTCCCGGTCACCGACGCGTCATACGCCGCCTGGCGCGCCTCGCGCAGCGCCGGCTCGAGCTCGCGCGCGTCGACGGCGGCGCGCACGGTCGACGCGTCGGCGCCGCACGCCGAGACGATGTCGTCCACGACGTCGGGGTCACCGAGGTACCGGCCCTCGGCGAAGTGCGCGGTGAACAGCGCACGCTCGACCGCCGGGAACGCATCCGGCCACCGCCGCCGGACCGCTTCGGCCGCCGCCAGCACCCGGTGCGTGTTCGGGATGCGCTCGGGGGCGACGAACGGCAGCTCGGCCTCGTCGAACAGCGGCCGCATGGATTCGTAGCGCCGCGGCGAGATCGTCACGCCGTCGGCCGGGATGTTCGGGTGCAGTTCGTAGGGGAGCGTCGTGACGGACTCGATGCCGAGCGCGAGCATGCGGTCGGTGCGGTCGAGCCCGAGGTAGCACCACGGGCACAGGTAGTCGCTCCAGACGACCGCCTTCACGGTGCGGAACGGAGGAGCGCGCCCGGCCGCGCCGCGACGCCCTCGTCGACCGGCGACCCGTTCTCGCGGATCACCGTGCCGTTGACGACGACGTGCGCGATGCCGGAGGGTGCGTCGGCGAGCAGCCGGTCGGCACCCGCGGGTAGGTCGTGCACGCGACGGATCGGGCCGGGCGCCACGGTCGCCGGGTCGAAGACGCAGACGTCGGCGGCCATGCCCGGACGCAGGTAGCCCCGTCGCCCGATGCGGAACGCATCGGCGAGCTGACCGGTGAGCTTCCACACCGCGGTCTCGAGCGGGATCGCCTCGCGCTCGCGCACGAACGTCCCGAGCAGTTCCGTGCTGAAGCACGCGTCACACAGCTGCGCGCCGTGCGCGCCCGCGTCCGACAGGCCCAGCACGAGCTCGTCGCGCGTGAGGAGGTCGGCGATGGCGTCCGGGTCGTCGTTGGCGAGGATGCCGCGGAAGCGAGTGCGCAGGTCGTCGGCGAGCGCGACGTCGCACATCACGTCGAGGGGCGACACGCCCCACTCGTCGGCGAGCTCGCCGACGCGCCGGCCGACGAGGTCGGGTCGGGCGTCGCTCTCGGCGATCTCGTACTTGTGCCACTGCGGCCGGATGCGTCCGTGGTCGAGGGCGTCCTGCGCGGCGGCGCGCCACGAGGCGTCGGCGTAGCGCTCACGGCGGACGTCGGGACCGAGGCCGTGCAGCTCGGCGAAGTTCGGCACGGTGTCGAGGTTGAACGGCTCCCGCATGTCGAACTGGAACACGAGCGGGCGGACCGACATCTGCGGGTACGCCTCCTGGCCGGCGGCGCGCGCCGCGGCGTTCTTCTCGACCGCCTTCAGGTGGTAGTCGCCGAAGCCCGTCAGCAGCGCGGTCCACGTCATCGGCCGGCCGCCGAGCGTCCGCTGGATCGCGTACGCGTCGTCGAGCTGCACCCGCTCGCCCGGGAGGATCTGGAGCACGCCGCGGCCCGTCGACGCCATCGCCCGCGCCAACGTCGCCGTCTCGTCGATCGTCGCCAGGCGCGACGGTACGGGACGTCCCTCCGCGCCCTGGTGCGTCGGCGCCGAGCTGCTCGCGAACCCCATCGCCCCGGCCTCGACGGACTCCACGACGACACGGGCCATCGCGTCGATCTCGGCGTCGGTCGCCTCGCGGTCGTAGCCCTCGTCGCCCATGACGTACAGCCGAACCGGGGTGTGGCCGACGAACGCGCCGTAGTTGAGCGCGGTCCCTTGCCGGCCGACGGCGTCGAGGTACTCGGCGAACGTCTCGAACTCCCAGCGCACGCCGGCCCGCAGCGCCTCGGGGCTCATCGCCTCGACGTGCTCGAGCGTGCGCACCATGAGGTCGCGGTGCTCGGGGCGCGTCGGGGCCAGCGAGAAGCCGCAGTTGCCGCTCACCACCGTGGTGACGCCGTGCCAGCACGACGGCGTGAGCGCCGGGTCCCAGAACACCTGCGCGTCGTAGTGCGTGTGGATGTCGATGAAGCCCGGCGCGACCACGTGCCCGCTGGCATCCAGGGTTCGCGTGCCCGGGCCGCCGGTGTCGAGGCCGGGCCCGACGTCGGTGATGACGCCGTCCGTGACGGCCACATCGGCGTCGACCGCGGGTGCGCCCGAGCCGTCGAGGACCCGTCCCCCCTTGATGACCAGGTCCGCTGCCATGGCTCGTACGCTAACCCCCTCCATGCGCGTCGCGACCTGGAACGTCAACTCGCTCAAGGCGCGCCTGCCGCGTGTGGAGGAGTGGTTGCAGTACGCCCAGCCCGACGTGCTGTGCCTGCAGGAGACGAAGCTGGCCGACGCCGACTTCCCGGCGATGGCGTTCCAGACGCTCGGCTACGACTCGGCGCACTGCGGCGAGGGCCGGTGGAACGGCGTCGCCATCCTGAGCCGCGTCGGTCTCGACGACGTCGTCGCCGGGTTCTCCGACCAGACCGAGGACGAGACCGTCGAGGCACGCCTGCTGTCGGCGACGTGCGCGGGCGTGCGCGTGACGACGGTCTACGTGCCCAACGGCCGGTCGGTCGGCAGCGAGCACTACGACGCGAAGCTCGCGTGGCTCGACCGGGTGGCGTCTCACGTCGCGTCGACGCTCGACCCGGCGTCGCCTGCGCTCATCTGCGGCGACTTCAACGTCGCCCCGGAGGACCGTGACCTGTACGACCCGCGGAAGTTCACGCACTCGACCCACGTGACGCCGGCCGAGCGGGCCGCGGTGCAGCGTCTCGTCGACTGGGGGTTCGTCGACGTGTTCCGGCGGCTGTACGACGACGACCGCCTGTTCACGTGGTGGGACTACCGGGCCGGCGACTTCCACAACCACCGCGGCATGCGCATCGACCTGCTCCTGGCGACCGCGCCGCTCGCCGACCGGGCCACGTTCGCGCTCGTCGACCGGTTCGCCCGCAAAGGCAAGAGCCCGTCCGATCACGCCCCGCTGTTCGCCGACTTCGACGTGTAGCCGGGACCCGTCCGGCGTCAGGCGAGGCGGGTGCGGAGCTTCGTCAGCCCCGACGCCAGCAGCGTCTCGACGTCGCCGGTCGACATGCCGAGGTCGTCGTGCAGCTCGCCGACGGTGCGGACGGTGTGGCCGTCGAGGCCGTAGCGCGCCGACAACACCTGCCGCTCCAGCGGGTCGAGCCCGTCGAGCAGCCGCGCGTCGAACCGCACGCTCAGCAGATCGTCGTCATCGGCGGCCGTCTCCGGATCGACCCACTCGGCTGCCGTATCGGGATACGGCCAACCGTCCTCGCTCGGCCAGACGAATGTCGACATGAACCCTTCTCGCGCCGTACGCGCCGGTCGTCAACCGGGCGAAGGTCCCGACGGCCGTCCGTCGAACCAGCGCTCCACCGCGCCCTGCTCGACCTGTGCGTGCTCGCGCATGCCCGACACGATGGCGCGCTCGACCTTGCCGCCGACGATCGGCATGTGGACCCGCACCTCGCCGACGGCGCGCCGGAGCGTCCCGCCGTCCTCGTCGGCCGGCACGTACGTGATGGTCATCCGGCTCTCGAGCAACCCGCCGTAGTGGTCGGGCACGATGCGCACATCGCTGCGGTGCGCGGCCGCGTCGAACACGGTCTCCTCCACCCAGCTCAGCCGCGCCGGGTCGACGACGCGCCGCACCGCGCCCGACACCTCGCCCGTGAACTGGTAGCGCACCCGCTGCCGCACGCGATCGCCGTCGCGTGCCTGGTCGAGCAGCTCCGGTCGCCCGATCTTCGGCAACGCCGCCAGCGCCGAGAACAGCGCGGGGTCGACGTACGCCGCCTCGACCGCGTCGCGGGGCGCGCGGAACCGCTGCTCGATCTCGAAGTGCACGCTCCCTTTTCTACGCCTCTCGGACCGATGTCATGCGGTGGCCGCACCGGCGCCGGCCACGAGGTCGAGCATCGCCTGCCCGTAGCGGTCGGCCTTCACCGCACCCATGCCGGGCACGGCGAGCAGCGCGTCGCGCGTGCGCGGGCGGAGCTCGGCGATCGCCGCCAGTGTCGTGTCGTGGAGGACGATGAACGCCGGCACGCCCGCGGCGCGCGCCGTGTTCGCCCGCCACGTCTTCAACGCGCTCAGCAGCGCAGGGTCGGCGTTCCGACCGATCTCGGCGACCGCGTGGCGCCCCGACCTCCGCCGTGCCGCGCCGCCGGCCCCGGGCGACAGCTCGGCGAGCCGGGCCCGGCTCTCGGCGAGGTGGCGACGCCAGTCCGGCCCGCGCCCCGTGCCGGCCGCCGCCAGCGCCGCCGCGGCCGCCTCGATGTCGTCCAGCCACGGTGAGCGGTTGCGGTGCATCACGCGCGACCCGAAGGTCCGCCGCTCGGCCCACGAGCAGTGCAGCTCCCGCTCGGCCCGCGTGATGGCCACGTACAGCAGCCGCCGCTCCTCGGCCCATGCCGCTGATCCCTCGGCGTGACCGATCGGCACGAACCCGCGCTCGAGCCCGGCGAGGAACACGACCGGCCACTCGAGGCCCTTGGCGCGGTGGAACGTGACGACGTCGACACCGTCGCGGCCGCCGTCGCGGTCGGGCTCGTCGCTGCGAACGGTCGCCGCGAGCCAGGCCGTGAACCCGCCGACGACCGCGCTCGGATCGGTGGCCGCGTACTCGCGTGCCAACCGCACGAGCGCCTCGAGCTCGCCACGACGTTCGGCGTTGGCGGCGTCGCGGACCATCGCGTCGAGGTCGTCGATCACCGACGCGAACGGCACCCGTGCGGGGGCACGCGTCAACGTCGCCACTGCAGCACGCACCTCGGGTTGGTCGAGGAACGCGCCGCCGCCGCGCACGCGGTAGGGGATGCCGGCGCGGCGGAACGCCTCCTCGAAGAGGACCGCTTGCGCATTCGTGCGGACGAGGACGGCGAAGTGCGACCACGGCGTGCCCGGCGCCCGTCGGGAACGGATCGCCGCGGCGATGCCGCGTGCCTCGTCGGTGTCGCTGGCGAACGAGCGGATCTCCGGCACGACGCCGTCGGGCTGCTGCGCGACCTGCGGCGGCCGGGTGCTCGCCAGCACGGTGTGCCCGACAGCGAGCACCTGGGGCGTCGAGCGGTAGTTGCGATCGAGCTCGACGACCCGCGCCCCCGGGAAGTGGCGACTGAAGTCGACGAGGTAGCCGGCATCGGCGCCGTTCCACGAGTAGATCGCCTGGTTGGGATCGCCGACGACACACAGATCGGGCCGGTCGCCGAGCCAACCCCGCAGCAGGCGGAACTGGACGGGGTTGACGTCCTGGAACTCGTCGACGAACACGTGCCGGAACCGCCAGCGCTGCCCGGCGGCGAACTCGGCGTCCTCGTCGAGCGCCACCGCGCAGCGCAGGAGCAGGTCGTCGAAGTCCACGAGGCCACGCCGGCGCTTCTCGTCCTCGTAGCGAGCGTAGATGGCAGCGACGACGTCGACGGCGAGCGGCGTGCGCCGCCCGGTTGCCTCGACCGCCGACGCGTAGCCGTCCGGTGCGACCATGCGCGCCTTCGCCCACTCGATCTCGGTGGCGACGTCCGCCGGCTGGATCGAGACGTCGCGCCGCGCGGGCAGCATCGGTGCCAGCAGCCGGACCTTGCGGTCGAGCAGCGCGGGCTCGCGCTCGTTGCGATCGGCCCAACGCCGCCGGAGCTGCGCGTAGGCGATGGAGTGGAACGTGCCGGCGGCGACGCGCTGGTGCACGCCGAGCGCGGCGAGGCGCGACGTGAGCTCGCCGGCGGCCTTGCGCGTGAACGTGAGCGCGACGACGTGGCGCGGGTCGGCGCTGCCGGTGGCGACCCGGTGCGCGATGCGACGGGTGAGCACGCGTGTCTTGCCCGACCCGGCGCCGGCCAGGATGCAGAGGGGCGCGGCGTCGGTGGCCACCGCCTCCCGCTGCGCCGGGTCGAGCCCGTCGAAGAACGCGTGTTCGTCCATCGACGACGACGCTACAGAGGGGGTGTGACAGGAACGTGGACCCCGGCCCCGGCCGCGCCCCCGCCGAGAAAAGGAGGAGCCCCGAGGCGCCGTCGCCGACGTCTCGGGGCTCGTCCCCCGACCGGGCCGGCGCCGGCTCGGCCTCACGGCCGTCCGTCGCCTCGTTCCCGGTTCGGACCTCGACGGCTCGGACCGCCGATCGCTTCGGGTGAGGCGCCCGTGGCGCTTCGCTCCCGGCGGTCTCCTGGCGCTCCAAGTCGTCGAGGTAGCTCGATCCTCCGCCTGTCCGAGCGGCGAATCAAGACCTTGATCGCGGTCCGTTCCGGGAGTAGAAGCCCGGCGCCCGGTGCGCCGCCGACGTTCCTGTCACACCCGCTCGGTAGCGTCGTCGTCGTGTTGTTGGCCCTCGATCTCGACGGTGTCGTGTGCGACCTCGGTCCGGGCGTCGCCGCCCGCCTGCACGCGCGCTTCGGGCTCGACACCCACCCGTCGACGTGGCACACGTACGACCTGTCGCACCTCGCGGTGCCCGGCGAGGAGCTCCAGCCGTTCCTGTCGGCGACGTTCGACGACCCGGCGCTGTACGAGTCGGCGGCGGTGTGCAGCGGTGCGCGGCACGCGCTCGGCGCGCTGTGCGACGCGGGATGGACGGCCGTGGCCGTCACCGCCCGTTCGCCGCACCTCGCCCCGGTGACGCGGTCGTGGATCGCGGCGATGCGGTTGCCGATCGACGACGTGCGCCACGCGCCGTTGCTCGGCAAGGCGCAGGTCGCCGCGTCCCTCGGCGCCGTCGCCGCGATCGACGATCATCCCGACGAGGCCGAGTCGCTCGCGTCGGTGTGCGCGTCGTTCCTGTTCTCGCGGCCGTGGAACGCCGCCCACCTTCCGTCTCGCTGCCGCCGTCTGGCCTCGTGGCCGGACGCCGCCGGCCGCCTACGTCAGTTGGTCGTCGCGGGGAACGAGGACGAGGTCGGAGTCGGCCTGGCGTCGTGATCGACGTCCCCCGCGAGCGCTTCGAGGAGCTCGTCGCCGATGCGCTCGACTCGATCCCTGCGGAGCTGGGTTCGCTCATGGACAACGTCGCGGTGTTCGTGGAGGAGGGTCACAACCCGAACCTCCTCGGGCTGTACACGGGGGTGCCGCTCACGCGTCGCGACGCCGGCTACGCCGGGATGGTCATGCCCGACCGCATCACCATCTACCGCCGGCCGATCCTCGCCCGGTGCTCGACCGAGGACGACGTCGTCGACCAGGTGCGGGTCACCGTCGTGCACGAGGTCGCCCACCACTTCGGCATCGACGACGAGCGTCTGCACGAGCTCGGCTGGGGCTGACGGTCGGGCGCCGCCCGGCCGGTAGCGTCGCCGGGCGTGCCGCACTACGCCGTCTCCGCGGTCGGGGCCGACCGTCCCGGCATCGTCGCTGCCGTCACCGGTGCGTTCGTGGAGCACGGGTGCAACCTCGAGGACACGTCGATGACGATCCTGCGCGGGCACTTCGCCATGATGCTGATCGTCGCCGCGCCAGCCGACGTGAGCACCGAGGAGCTCGAGCGCGCGCTCGCCGGCGCCGCGGCGGCGTTCGACCTCGTCGTGTCCGTGCGGGCGATCGACGACACCGTGCCGCCGAGCCCCGACGGGGACGCGTGGACGGTGTCCGTGTACGGCGCCGATCAGCCCGGCATCGTGCATCGAGTGACGGCGACGCTCGCGTCGGTCGGGGTCAACGTCGTCGACCTCACGACGCGGGTCATCGGCGACGAGGACCGACCGGTGTACGCCATGGTGCTCGACGTCACCGTCCCCGACCGCGTCGACCCCGCGGAGCTCGCGCGGCAGCTGCGCGACCTGGCGGGGGACCTCGGTGTCGACTGCAGCCTCCACCCGTCCGAGGCCGACATCTTGTGATTCGCCCCGTCCTCCGCCTGCCGGAGGCGATCCTCAAGCAGCCGTGCGCGCCCGTCGAGCGCATCGACGCCGCGGCACGGGAGCTCGCTCGCGACCTCCTCGACACGATGCGGGCGTCGCCCGCGTGCGTCGGGCTCGCTGCCAACCAGATCGGGGTGCCGGTACGAGCGTTCGCCGTCGACGTCACCGGCCATCGCAAGGCGCGGTCGTGTCACGGTGAGTTCGTCCTGCTCAACCCCGAGATCCTGCTCGCCCACGGTCCGGTCGCGGCCCGGGAGGGATGCATGAGCGTCCCCGATCTCACGGGCGACGTGGCGCGCGCGACGACGCTGGTCGTGCGCGGCCTCACGCCGGAGGGCGACGAGCGCGTCCTCGAGGTGGACGCCTTCGAGGCCCGGGCGGTGCAGCACGAGGTCGACCACCTCGACGGGTTCCTGTTCCTCGACCGCGTCACCTCCGCTGACGCCGTCTTCACGCGAAAGGTGTATCGATAGAGCGATGCCGGACTTCGATGTCGACGCGTTGATCGCCCGCTTCCGCGATCGCGCCCACGCCGTGAAGGGGCGGCCGCTGCCGCCGGTCGCCGGCGCCGAGCGCGACCGGTTCATCGAGCAGGCCCGCACCGACTACATGGACTTCGCCATCATCGGCGACGCCGAGGGCACCCTCGACGACGGCGTGCTCACCCTGCGTGTCGACCTCAGGAAGAAGGACTGAGCTCGGCTCGCCACCGCCCGGGCGCGACCTCGACGAACGGGAAGTCGAGTACGTCACCGGTCGACCGGTCCCAGTACCGGTGCGGGTGGTCGGCCGGGCTCCGGCACAGCACATGGACGCTGACGCCGTCGCCGGGGCCGGGGTTGCGGACGCGGTGCCAGCCGTCGCCGACGGACGGCAACAGGTACGTGATGTCGCCCTGGTGCCAGACGTGGCGTGACGCCTCGTCGAGGGCGACGCCCGACGACGCGACGTCGTCGCCGCGGTAGCGGGTCTCCTCGTCGCCGCCGCGCAGGTAACCGATCACGCCCCAGCAGCCGTGGTGGTGGACGCCGCTCGACGTACCCTCCGGGAACACGACGGCCAGGACGTGGAACCGCCCGCCGGCATCGGCGTGCAGCAGGTTGCCGACCGCCGAGCCGTCCGGCAGCGGCTCGTACGCCCATGACGGAATCGGCGCGGGGTCGGCGAGCAGCGCCGCCATCGCCGGTCGCATCGCCTCGCACCGCGACCGCTCGTCGTCGAGGGCGGGGTCGTCGAGCGCGGCGGTGACCGCGGCGACGAGCGCGTCGACGGCAGCGGTCACGGGCGCAAGATAGCGAGTACGGCGTCGATGTCGGACAGGTCGTCGACGACGGCGTCCGGACCGCACGCGGCCAGCTCGTCGCGCCCGACCCGGCCCGTTGCGACGAGCAGGCACCGTGCGCCGCCGGCGACGGCGCACTCGTGGTCACGCGGGGTGTCGCCCACGATCCACACGTCCGACGCGGAGCCGGTGAACGACCGGAGCGACCGCGCACGCTCGAGGGCGATCGGGACGAGGACGCGACGGTCGGCGTCGTCGCTGCCGAACGCCCCGACGTCGATGTCGACGTAGCGCGCCAGGTCGAACGCGGCGAGCTTCACGGCCGCGTTCGCCGCGGTGTTCCCGGTCAGCACCGACTGCACGACCCGGGGATCGTCGGCCAGCGCCGACAGCACGTCGACGACACCGGGGAGGACGTGCCCGGCGGCCCGCAGCGCGGACTCGGCGGCAGCGAGATCGGCCTCGAGGTGGCCGATCACGGTCGAGACGTGTCCGGCGGCCTCGGTCTCCTCGACGCCGAGCGCGACGAGGATCTCGTGCGCGATCTGCGGGTCGGTCTTGCCGCCCATCGTCACGCCGTGCGCCGCCGCCGAGCGACCGATGACGCGCTCGACGGCCGAGGCGAACACGTCGCCGGACACCGGGCCGCCGCGGATGAGCGTCCCGTCGATGTCCCAGAGCACGAGTCGGTCGGTCACGGCGACCGGGCACGGTACCGTCCGCGACGCGATGGCCTTCGACCGGATCCCGCTGGCGACGTCGCTGCCGACGCCGCTCGAGCGCGCCGACCGCCTCGGCGCGCACCTCGGGTTCGACGAGGGCCGGCTGTTGGTCAAGCGCGACGACGTCACCGGTCTCGCCGGCGGCGGCAACAAGGTGCGCAAGCTCGAGTACCTGTGCGCGGAAGCGGTCGCGCAGGGCGCCGACACGCTCGTCACCGGTGGTGGGCGTCAGAGCAACCACGTCCGCATGACGGCAGCCGCCGCGAACAAGCTCGGCCTCGGCTGCACGGTCGTCCTCGGCAGCGGTCCGCCGTCGCACCCGAGCGGCAACGTCGTGCTCGACCTCGTCCTCGGCGCCGACATCGTGTGGGGCGGCGACCTCGACTACTACGCGACCGAAGCGGCCATCGACGAGCAGTGCGAACGCCTGCGCAGCGAGGGCAAGCGACCGTACGCCATGCCGATCGGCGGCGCGTCGACGACGGGCGCGCTGGGCTACGTCGACGCCGCCGACGAGATCGTCGAGCAGCTCGCACGGCACGGGCTCGCGCTCGGGACGGTCGTCACCGCCGACGGAAGCGGCGGTACGCACGCCGGCCTCGTCGCCGGTCTCGGCGAGCACGCACGCGTACTCGGGGTCGACGTCGGCACGCGGCCCGACCTCGACGAGCGCGTCCCCGAGAAGGCGGCCGAGGCGGCGCGCGTCGCCGGTCGCGCCGCGCCGCGAGGCGGCAGTGCCCGCATCGACCACCAGCACTACGGCGACGGGTACGGCGCGCCGACGCGGGAGGCGCGCGAGGCGCTCGACCTCGCCGCCCGCCTCGAGGGACTCATCCTCGATCCCGTCTACACGGGCAAAGCGATGGCGGGCCTCGTCGCCGCCCGTCGTGACGGCCGCATCGCACCGGACGAGACGACCGTGTTCCTGCACACCGGCGGGATGCCGGCGCTGTTCACGAACACCTACGCCACCTGGATCCGGGACACGTAAACGGAACGGCCGTACCCTTCGCGGCGATGCCGTTCCCGCGGAAGCTCCTCAACGAGGGGGAGGACGTCGTCCTCGACCTGCGCCCTCACTGGTGGTTCCTCGCTGGTCCCGTCGCCGCACTCGTCGCGTTCATCGTGCTGTCCATCGCCGTCCAGAGTGCGTTCGACCCGCCGGACGCGGTGACGCTGGCGATGCTCGCGATCGGGATCGTGCTGATGATCTGGTTCCTCGCCCGCTACGCGAAGTGGTCGACGACGAACTTCGTCGTGACGACCGACCGCCTGATCCACCGCAGCGGTGTGATCGCCAAGCACGGCAAGGAGATCCCGCTCGAGCGCCTGAACGACATCTCGTTCCACCAGTCGATCTGGGAGCGGATGATCGGCGCCGGCGACCTGATGATCGAATCGGGTGGCGAACGCGGCCAGCAGACGTTCAGCGACATCCGCAAACCGGCGACCGTGCAGAACATCATCTACCGCGAGATCGAGGCCGCCCAGGCTCGTGACGCCGATCGCATCGCCGGCGCGCACGCCGCCGCGGCCGGCGCCGGGGCGTCGACGTCGATCCCCGACCAGCTCGACCGCCTCGACGACCTCCGTCGCCGCGGCGTGATCACGCAGGCGGAGTTCGACGCCAAGAAGACGAAGCTCCTCGACCAGCTCTGAGCGCCGTGCGGACGGAGTAGACAGGGACCATGGAATCCGAGGTCCCCGACGCCGACGCCCAGGAGCAGGCGCAGGAGGTCACCGCGCCTTCCACCACGTCCACGCCCCGGCCGGAGACGCGCGATGCCGAGGCGCCCGAGGCCGACGCGCTCGAGCAGAGCCAGGAGGTCCCGGTCGACGAGGACGACGAGGCCCGCGGCTAGAGCGACGAGCCGCCGCCGATCTCCTCGACGGTCGCACCACCCACGGCGACGACGCGCCACGCGTCCTCGCCGACGCGAGCACCGGACTCCGCCAGCGCCACCACCGACCCACCGAAGCCCGCACCGGTCAGGCGCGCACCGAGCACCCCGGGCGTCGACGTCAACCGTGCGACCGCCGCGTCCAGCGCGTCGGTCGACACGTCGAAGTCGTCGCGCAGCGACACGTGTGACTCGGTCATCAGCGCGCCCGCGGAGACGATGTCGCCCCGCCGCAGCGCGTCGGCGCACGCGAGCACGCGGTCGTTCTCGGTCACGACGTGACGCGCTCGACGGCGCAGCAACGCGTCGTCGAGCACGTCGAGCGCGGACACCGATGCCACGTCGCGCAGCGGCCCGACGACGGCTGATGCGGCTTCGCACTGCGCACGGCGCTCGGCGTACGGCGAGCCGACCAACCGCCGTGGCCCGCCTGCCCGCAGCACCCACACGTCGACCCCCTCCGGCATCGGCACCGGCGAGACCGACAACGCCGCGCAGTCGATCAACAAGCTGTGGCCGGCGACGCCTGCTGCGGACGCGAGCTGGTCCATGATCCCGCACGGCACGCCGGTCGCGACGTGCTCGGCCGTCTGGCACGCCTGGGCGAGCTCGAGCGCGGTCCCCTCGAAGCCGAACGCGAGCGCGACCGCGACCGACAGCGCAGCGCTCGACGACAGGCCGGCGCCGACCGGCACGGTCGAGCGGATCTCCCCGTCGAAGCCGACGCGGGGGGTGACCGTCTTCGCGACACCGGCGGCGTAGCGCGCCCACGGCGGGAAGATCGCGCCGGGGTTCTCGACGGTCAGCGGGAACGCCGCTTCCCCCGACTCCGAGCGCGAGCGCAACCGCACGACCCGCCCGCCGCGGCGGCCCTCGACGACGACGGAACGGTCGATCGCCATCGGCAGCACGAAGCCGCCCGTGTAGTCGGTGTGGTCGCCGATGAGGTTGACGCGGCCGGGGGCGGTGGCGCGGACGACCGACGCCGGCTCGCTCACGACGCCGCGTGCGAGACGAGCGGCAGCGTGCGGAAGCCGATCTGCTCCGACAGCGCGATGACGGTCGTCGACCGGTCGATGCCCCGCACCTCGAGGATCCGGTTGATGACGTGCTGGAGCTCCTCGTTCGTCGGCGCGACGACACGGCAGTGCAGGTCACCGGGACCGGTGATCGCGTGCGCCTCCAGCACCTCCGGTATCTCCCGCAGGTGCGACACGACGTCGTCGAGCCGGCCCTGCGCGATCTCCAGCGTGCAGAACGCCAGCACGCCGTACCCGAGCGACGGGAGGTCGAGGTCCGGCCCGAAGCCGACGATGATCCCGCGTGCGGTCAAGCGATCGAGCCGCGCCTGGATCGTGCCCCGCGCCACACCGAGCTGGCGGGCGAGTTCCATGATGCCGGCGCGAGGCGTCTCTGACAGCGCTCGCACCAGACGGGCGTCGAGACCGTCGAGCGAGCCGTTGGGCGCCATGGGCGGAAGGCTACGTTCCGAGCCCATGACTCACGTGCAGACGGTTCTCGGACCCGTCGACGACAGCGACCTCGGGCGCGTCCTCGTCCACGAACACATCCGGATCTCGTACGCGGGCGACCACCTCGACCCGTCGTACTCGTGGAACCGGGCCGACTGCATCGCCACGAGCGTCGAGCGCATGCATCAGCTGCAGGAGCACGGCGTGAAGACGTTCGTCGACCCGTGTCCGATCGAGCTCGGCCGCGATCCGGAACTGATGGCCGAGGTCGCGCAGCAGTCGGGCATGCACGTCGTCTGCTCGACCGGCTTCTACCACGAGCACGACGCCATCGGACATCCGTACTACTGGCGCGTCCGCAGCCCCGAGGAGGTCGCCGAGTTCCTCCTCCACGAGATCGCCAACGGCATCGGCGAGACCGGCATCAAGCCCGGCGTCATCAAGATCGCGTCCGGCGCGCCGCCCACCGATTCCGACCGCAAGTTCCTGCACGGCGCGGCGATCGCCGCGAAGGAGTCGGGGCTCCCCGTCGTCAGCCACTGCGAGAACAGCCAGGGCGGCGACGTCCAGCAGGACATCCTCGCCGAGCACGGCGTCGACCTCGGCCACGCGCTCATCGGTCACCAGGACCAGGCGGACAGCGCCGATCAGCACCTCGAGATCGCGCGGCGCGGGTCGTTCGTCGGCATCGACCGCATCGGCCTGTTCCTCGCGCCGGACGAGCATCGCGCCGACTGCATCAAAGCGATCGTCGACGCCGGACTCGTCGGTCACGTGCTGCTCAGCCAGGACCACATGTGCTGCCTGGCGTCGCCGAAGTTCCCGTACCCCATCCCGCCGGCGATGCAGGAGGCGTTCGAGCAGATGCTGCCGACGATCTACGAGCAGATGTACCGGCGGCCGCACACGTACGTGTTCACCGACTTCCTGCCGCTGCTGCGTGACCGCGGCATCGACGACGCCACGATCGACGCGATGTTCGCCGAGAACACCCGCCGCTTCCTGACCGGCGCCGGGCCGCAATAGGGTCGCCCGCCGTGGGACCCCTCGCAGGATTCAGGATCATCGAGATCGCCGGCATCGGGCCCGGCCCGTACGCGGCGATGCTGCTCTCGGACCTCGGCGCCGACGTCGTACGCGTCGACCGGCCGAACGCGTCGTCGCTCGGCGGCGACAGGGACGTGCTCAACCGCGGCCGGCCGTCGATCGCCGTGGACCTCAAGAACGCCGACGGCATCGAGACCGTCCTGCGCCTCGTCGAGCAGGCCGATGCACTCATCGAGGGCTTCCGCCCCGGTGTGATGGAGCGGCTCGGCCTCGGTCCCGACGCGTGTCACGAGCGCAATCCGCGTCTCGTCTACGGCCGCATGACCGGCTGGGGCCAGGAAGGGCCGCTGTCGCAGACCGCCGGCCACGACATCGACTACATCGCCCTCGCCGGCGTGCTGCACAACTTCACGCGTCAGGGCGAGCGTCCGGTGCCGCCGCTGAACCTCGTGGGCGACTTCGGCGGCGGGTCGATGTTCCTCGTCATGGGCGTGCTCGCCGCGCTGCTGCACGCGCAGCGCAGCGGTGAAGGGCAGGTCGTCGACGCAGCGATGGTCGACGGCGCCGCGTCGCTCATGACGATGGAGTGGGCGTTCCGCGGCATGGGCATCTGGGACACCGAGGCGCCCGGCACGAACCTGCTCGACACCGGCGCGCCGTTCTACGAGGTGTACGAGTGCGCCGACGGCAAGTGGATCGCCGTCGGCGCGATCGAGGGGCAGTTCTACGCCGAACTCGTCAAGGGACTCGGCCTCGAGGGCGACGCGTCGCTGCCGCACCAGATGGACCGCTCGCAGTGGCCGGCGATGAAGCAACGCTTCGCCGGCCTGTTCAAGACGAAGACGCGCGACGACTGGTGGGCGATCTTCGAGGGCACCGACGCGTGCGTCGCGCCCGTCCTGTCGCCGGGCGAGGCGTTGGCGCAAGAGCACATCGCGGCGCGCTCGACGATCGTCAACGAGTGGGGCGTCGACCAGCCGGCGCCGGCGCCGCGCTTCTCGAAGACGCAGACGGCGTTGCACCGTCCACCGTCGCTGCCCGGCGCCGACACCGACGCGGCGCTCGCCGCGTGGGGCTTCTCGTCCGGCGACATCGCCAAGCTCCGGGAGGCGGGGGCGATCGCCTGACATGGCGACGATCGTCTGCTTCCACGCGCACCCCGACGACGAGTGCATCGTCACGGGTGGCGTGATCGCCCGCTACTCCGACGCCGGGCACCGCGTCGTCCTCGTGTACGCGACCAGGGGGGAGCACGGCGAGGTGCCCGACGGCTACCTCGACGACGGCGAGGCGCTGTGGGAGCGCCGGATGAAAGAGGTGCACGCGGCGGCGGACGTCCTCGGCGCGGCGCGTCTCGCGTTCCTCGGCTATGTCGACTCGGGGATGATGGGCACGCCCGAGAACGAGGCGCCGGAGTCGTTCTGGCAGGCCGACATCGACGACGCCGCCGCCCGGCTCGCCGATCTGCTGCGCGAAGAGTCGGCCGACGTCCTCGTCGTCTACGACGAGAACGGCAACTACGGGCACCCCGACCACATCCAGGTGCACCGCGTCGGCGTCCGCGCCGCCGACCTCGCCGGGACGGCGAAGGTGTACGAGGCGACGATGAACCGCGACCATGTCAAGCGCGGCATCGCCGCGGCCCGCGAGGCCGGTGTCATCACGCCCGACATGGACGCCGCGCCCGACGACCCGTTCATCGACTCGCTCGGCGTCCCCGAGGACCAGCTCACCCACGCCATCGACGTCCGCGACCTCGCCGACCGCAAGCGGGCGTCGATGCGAGCGCACGGCAGCCAGATCGCCGACACGTCGTTCTTCCTCGCCATGCCCGACGAGGTGTTCGAGGACCAGTTCGGGCGCGAGTGGTTCATCCGTCGCGGGGTGCCGGCGCGGGCACCCGACGACTGGTACGACGACCTGCTGGTGCCGTGATCGCGTGACCCGACTCCATCTGGTGCGCCACGGGCAGGCGGCCGCCGGCTGGGGCGCCGACCACGACCCGGGGCTCGACGACGTGGGCCGCGCCCAGGCCGCCGCCGTTGCCGAGTCGCTGGCCCCGCTCGGTCCGCTGCCAATCGTCGTGTCCCCGCTGCGCCGGACGCTCGAGACGGCAGGCGCGTTCGGCGACGTGTGGCCCGACGTCGTGCCACGGGTCGACGCCGCCGTGGGGGAGATCCCGTCGCCGACCGACGACCTCGCCAGTCGCGAGGCGTGGCTGGTCGGCGTGCTCGCCGGCCGCTGGGCGGACCTCGACGACGCGTTGCGCGGCTGGCGGCGTGACGTCGTCGACGCCCTGCTCGCGATGCGCGACGACACGGTTGTCGTCACGCACTTCGTCGCCATCAACGCCGCCGTCGGCACGGCGACGGCCGACGACCGGCTCGTGTGCTTCCGTCCGGACAACTGCTCGGTCACGGTGCTCGAGCACGATGGCAGCGCGCTGCGCGTCGTGGAGTTCGGCGCCGAGCGGGGAACCGCGGTCCTGTGAGCGACGTCGGCGCGGCGTGGACCCACACCGGCTTCGCGCAGCAGATCCGGTTCGGCCGCGGCGTCGCCGGCGAGGCCGGCCGTGCGGTGAAGGACCTCGGCGGCCGCCGCGTGCTGCTCGTCACGACGCCAGGTCGCCGCCGGTCGACCGCGGGGGACCGGGTCGTGCGGGCGCTCGGCGCCGCGCTCGCCGAGGTGTACGACGGCGTGCGGTCGCACGTGCCGACGTCGTCGGTGCAGGAGGCCATGGCGCTGGCGCGCCGCGAGGGCGTCGACGCCGTCGTGTCGTTCGGTGGTGGATCGTGCGCCGATCTGGGAAAGGCGGTGTGCTTCTTCACCGAGCACGAGTCGGGCACGCCGGGCGCGTCGTTCTTCGACCGGCCCGCACTCCCGCACGTGTCGATCCCGACGACGTACTCGGGCGCCGAGCTCACGCCGTTCTTCGGCATGACCGACGAGGCCGCGAAGCGGAAGTCCGGCGCCGGCGGCCCGACGATCGCGCCCGCCGTCGCGCTCTATGACCCCGACGTCACGCTCGACGTTCCTGCGCGCGTGTCCGCCGAGACCGGCATGAACGCGCTGGCGCACTGCGTCGAGGCGGTGTGGTCACCGTCGCGCACACCAGAGGCCGAGGCGATCGCGCTCGCCGGGTTGTCGCGCATCGCCGCCGCGCTGCCCGCCGTCGTCGAGCGCCCCGACGACGTGGCGTGCCGGTCCGACATGCTCGCCGGCGCGGTGCTCGGCGGGCGGTGCCTCCAGAACGCGGCGATGGGCGTGCACCACGGGTTGTCACAGCTCGTCGGCGGCCGCACCGGCATCCCGCACGGACTCGCGAACGCGATCCTGCTCGCGCACTCGGTGCGGTTCAACGCCGTCGCGGTGCCGGAGGCCGTCGAGCGCATCGGCGCCGCGCTCGGGTCGCACGACGCCGCGGCGGCCATCGACCTCCTGCGCGACCGCATCGGGCTGCCGGCGCGCCTGTCCGACGTGGGCGTCGACGACGACGATCTCGAGGCCGTCATCCGGCTCGCGGAGTCGAGCGCCACGGTCCGCGCCAACGTGCGCGAGGTCGGCGGCGCCGGCGCACGGGAGATCCTCGAGTCGGCCTTCTGAAACGCCCCACCGTTTTGCCAGCAGCAGCGCACCCGTTTCCGTTGTGCTACTGCTGGCAAAACGGCGTGGTCGGCGTAGCCTTGACCGCATGACGAAGCGCGCCGACGACCAGCCCCGTTGGCGGGGGATCAACCACCTCGCGCTGGTGACGCCCGACATGGACGCCACCGTGCGCTTCTACCACGAGGTGCTCGGCATGCGGCTCGTCGCCACGACGATGGCCGGGCCGATGCGCCACTACTTCTTCGAGATGGGCCCGGGGAACACGATCGCGTTCTTCGAGGTGAAGGACGCGCACGCGTTCGCGGCGCCCGCCGGCATCCCCGACACGGCGCGCAAGGCGCAGTTCGACCACCTCTCGTTCAACCTGCCGGACGAGGAGGCGCTGCTCACGCTCGCCCGCCGGCTCAAGGACCACGGGTGCGAGGTGACCGACGTCGTCGACCACGGCTTCATCCGGTCGATCTACTTCACCGACCCCCACGGCATCGCGCTCGAGGCGTCGTGGTGGGTCGTCGACGCGACGGGGCGTGAGGCCGACTACGGCGACACGCGGGTGTTCGGCGACCCCGACCCCGTCCCCGCCGTGCGCGAGCTCGTCGACGGCGGCGAGATCACCTCCGTGCCGCACACGACGCTGACGTAGCCGTTCGGTCGGTTCGTCCGGTGAGGTGTGCCGCCGTTGCGCGTTGGGAAGCAACGGCGAATGAGCATCCTCTGGATCATCCTCATCGTCCTGCTGGTCCTGCTGCTCTTCGGCGGCATCGGTTTCCGGGGCCGCCGCTACTAGGCGCTCCGCCCGTTTCGAACGTACGTCGGCATGGCAGCCATGATGGCTGCCATGCCGACGATCGTCGAAGCAATCGGTCAGCTCACCGGACCCGGCGGGGCGTTCGAGATCATCCGCGAGGACGTCCGGGGCAACGAGCTGCAGGTGTACAAGAACCGTCTCGGTTCGATGCGCGATCTCATGGCGCTCGCCGAGGGGCACGGTGACAAGACGTTCCTCGTCCAGGGCGACGAACGGCTGACGTTCTCCGGCACGAACGCGCGTGTTCGCGCGCTGGCGGCGGCGCTCGTCGCCCGTGGCGTCGATCGCGGTGACCGGGTCGCGCTGCTGTCCGCCAACAACCCCGAGTGGGTCGTCACGTTCTGGGCGTGCGCGGCGGCGTCGGCGGTGTGCGTCCCGCTGAACGCGTGGTGGAAGGCGGAGGAGCTCGAGTTCGGGCTCTCCGACAGCGGCGCCAAGGTGCTGATCTGCGACGCCCGCCGCTACGAGGTGATGAAGGACGCGCTCGGCGCGCTGCCCGACCTCGAGCAGGTGTTCGTCATCGGGTCGCCCGAGTGGGACGAGCTCGCCGGCGGACCCGACCCCGGCGCGATGCCGGACGTCGCCATCGACGAGGACGACATCGCCGGCATCTTCTACACGTCGGGGACGACGGGGAAGCCGAAGGGCGCGACGGTGACGCACCGCCAGGTGGTCGCGAACCTGCAGAACCTCATGGTCCTCGGCATGGGCCAGGTGCTCGCCGGGGGCACCGCGCCGCGCGAGATGTCGGGCGAAGGCGGGCAGGCGGGCGCGCTGCTCGTCGTGCCGCTGTTCCACACGACCGGGTGCCACGCGACGATGGTCGCCAACTACGCGGCGGGCGCGAAGGTCGTGATGATGCCGCCCGGCCGGTTCGACCCCGAGCTGGCCATGCAGCTCATCCAGGACGAGCGCATCACGTCCATCGGCGGCGTGCCCACGATCATGTGGCGCATCGTCGAGCATCCCCGTCTGGGCGAGTACGACCTCTCGTCCGTCACGCGCATCTCGTACGGCGGCGCGCCGTCGGCGCCCGAGCTCGTCGAGCGCATCACGGCCGCGTTCCCGCAGGCGAAGGCGGGGCTGGCGACGGCGTACGGGCTGACCGAGACGGCCTCGGTGGCGACGGCGATCGCGGGCGACGACTACGTCGCCCACCCCGGCTCGTGCGGCCGACCCGTGCCCACCGTCGAGGTGCGGGTGGTGGACGACGCCGGTGCCGATGTCCCCATCGGGGCCCCGGGCGAGATCTGGATCAAGGGCCCGACCGTGTCGTCGCACGGCTACTGGAAGCGGCCCGACGCCAACGCCGAGGCGTTCTCGGACGGCGGGTGGTTCCACACCGGCGACGTCGGTCAGCTCGACGACGAGGGCTTCCTCTACATCGTCGACCGGGCGAAGGACATGATCATCCGCGGCGGCGAGAACATCTACTGCGTCGAGGTCGAGAACGTGCTCTTCGAGCACCCCGACGTCATCGACGCCGCCGTCGTCGGTGTGCCGCACAAGGAGCTCGGCGAGGAGGTCAAGGCGGTCGTCCAGCTCAAGCCCGGGTCCACGGCGACGGCGAACGAGCTGAAGGAGTTCGCCGCCAAACACCTGGCGAACTTCAAGGTCCCGGCGTACGTGGAGATCGTCGACGAGCCGCTGCCCCGCAACCCGGCGGGGAAGGTGCTCAAGGCCGCCCTGCGCGGCGGCGGGACGTCGTTCGCCGCGGAGGCGTCCGACTCCGCCCTCTAGTGAGCGGCAACCTCACTCCAAGTGCGGGTTGCGACCGTGTGACCGCCGGCACGACGGATGCCGGCGCTCACACGGGAGGAACCCTCGAATGCTTCGCACCAAGATCGCCGCCGCGTCGCTCGTCGTCGCTGGAATCATCGGCGCCGCGACACCGGCGTTCGCACACGAGTGCTACAAGAAGGGTCTGGCGGAGACGCAGGCGGCAAACGGGCAGTGGACCACTGCCGACGAACTTCGCGGCCTGATCTCGGAACTGCCCCCGTGCGCGGACGCTGCGCTCCTGCTGAGCGCCGTCGATCAGATGGAAGCGGACGGCGGCTTGATGATGGGCCCCGGCCTCCTCGCCGGCGGCACGCTCCGCAACGGCAAGGGCAACACGCCGTCGAACTTCGGCTACCTGCCGGTCGAGGAGGCGTTCGCCAACTGCGGCGGCTTCTGATCCACGCTGGCCGCCCCCGGGCTCTGTCCCGGGGGCGGTTCCGCGTGCGAAGATCGTCCCCATGCGCCGGATGCTGACCGTCGACGACCTGGCCCGTGACGAGCGGTTCGCACGGATCAACGTCGAGGACCTGATCTTCGACCCCCGCAACATCACGTTCCGCGAGCAGCGCAAGCGGGGCGGCTTCCTGCCCGAGGACGAAGGCGCCCCCGACGGCGCCCGCAGCCTCATGCACGGCATCTTCGTCGGCGAGATCCAGGCGCTCGAGGGTGCCGGCCGCACCTGTTACGACTACGACACCGGCAAGGGCGCCGACGAGGTGCCGTTCGAGCTCAAGCTCGACATGGCCCGACAGTGCTGGGACGAGGCCCGCCACGTCGAGATCAGCGTGAAGCTCAGCGAGCACATGGGCACGGACATCGGCGAGTTCGGCGAGCAGGTGATGCTCTTCCAGGCGGCGTGCCACCAGGACCCGATCTTCCGCCTGTGCGGCGTGAACCGTGCGCTCGAGGGTCTTGCCATCGACGTGTTCAACACGATGCGCGAGTACGGCAAGGGAACGCAGGACCCGGTCCTCGAGTTCTGCGAGGACTGGATGCTCGCCGACGAGGTCACCCACGTGAAGATGGGCTCCGACTGGCTGCGCCGCATCACGGCCAACGACAAGGACCGCCAGAGCGCGGCGCTCCAGTTCCAGCGCGTCGTCGACAAGCTGTTCAGCTTCGGCGGCTTCCGCGGCGAGGAGGAGGAGAACCCGATCCACCTCGCCCGCGAGTTCCGCCGCCAGGCGGGCTTCACCGACGACGAGATCGTGGAACTCGTCGATGTCGCCGCCGAGGCCTACGCCGAGGCGCAGGCGATGCAGAACGCCGCCGTCGCCGAATCCGCCTGACAACCGCAGGCTTTCGGTGACTTCGGTACGTCATAGCGAACCCAAGTCACCGAAAGCGGCTCAGAGGGGCTTGACCTTGGCGATCACGTCGTCGGCGTAGCGCTGCAGCGCGTCGGTCTTGGCCGACAGCGGCTCGGTGTCGGGACCCACGTCGTACGGCCAGCGGAACCCGACGATCACATCCGTGACACCGAGATCCTCCAGCCGGCGCACGCCGTCGACGGTGTACGCGTCCATCGAGATCACGTGGATCTCGAACCCGTCGTCGTCCGCGCGACCCGCCTCCCGCCGCAGCGCCGACAACCGGTCGAGCAGCCGGGGCAGGTCGGCCGGATCGCCGCCGCCGTGCATCCACCCGTCGCCGAGCGTCACCGCCCGCCGCAGCGCGACGTCGGCGTGCCCGCCCACCAACAGCGGGACCGGCGCGCCCGGGCAGATCTTCAGCTCGGGGACGTCGTACATCTCGCCGGCGAACGAGAACCAGTCGCCCGACGACACGCCGCGGATGATCTGCATGCACTCGTCCATCCGCGTGCCCTTGCGCGCCGACGGCGTGCCGGTGACGAGGTAGTCCTCCTCCCACGGCGACGTCCCGACGCCGAGCGCGAACCGCCCGCCGGTGAGGACCGACACGGACGTCGCCTGCTTCGCCACCAGCAGCGGGTGGCGCACCGGCAGCTTGAGCACGAACGTGACGAACCGCAGCGACGACGTCACCATCCCGAGCGCGGACGACAGTGCGAACGGATCGAGGAACGGCTTGTCCTCGAGGAACTCCCGCGACCCGTCAGGGTTGTACGGGTACACCGAGTCGGACTCACGCGGGTAACAGATCGACTCCGGGACGACCATGGTGTCGAACCCCGCCGTCTCCGCCGCCTGCGCCAGCGGCGCGTAGAACGACGGATCCGTCATCGACTCGGCGTAGGAGAAGCGCACGAGTCGGGAGCATTCCACCTCCGTCGCTAACCTCGCCGGATCCTCGTCACCGCCTCTCTCCTCGACGTCCACAAGGCGTGGGCGTGGGTCGTCATCATCGGCAACGGCCTCGCCGGGCTGTGGGCCCTCGGCGCGCACTGGCAGCCGTCGCTGCGCACCCGCGCGCTGTGGTGGTTCACGGTCGTGGTCGAGCTGAGCGTGTTCGTGCAGGTCGGCCTCGGCGTCGGCATGGTGGCCGGGCAGAAGCTCGAGGCGCCGCAGTTCCACATGTTCTACGGCTTCGTGGCGATCATCGCCGTCGGCATCATCTACAGCTACCGCAACCAGATCGCCCGCCAGTATCTGTACCTGCTCTACGGCGGCGGCGGCCTGTTCATCATGGGCCTCGGCATCCGCGCGCTCCTGGTCGGGCGCACGTGACCGCACGCGACCGGATCAGACTCGTCGTCCTGCACGGCGGGCGCTCCGCCGAGCACGAGGTGTCCAACGTGAGCGCGGTCCACGTGCTGCGCGCGCTCGACCCCGACCGGTACGACGTCGTGCCCGTCGGCATCACCGCCGACGGACGCTGGGTCGTGCACCCCGAGCTCGCCGCCGGCGTGCGCCCGGACGAGCTGCCGCCCGCGCTCGACGCGACCGGCGACGAGGTCGCGCTGCCCGACGTGACCGCGCCCGGACACGCGGAGGGGCGCACGGTCGTGTTCCCGGTCCTGCACGGGCCCTTCGGCGAGGACGGGACGATGCAGGGCCTGCTGGAGCAGCTCGGTGTGGCGTACGTCGGGAGCGGTGTGCTCGCCAGCGCGGTCGCGATGGACAAGTGTGTGGCCAAGGACGTGCTCGCCGCGCACCGCATCCCGCAGGCGCGCTACGTGAACCTGCGTGACGACGACGTCGACCCCGGCGTCGTCGAACGCGTCGGCCGCGAGCTCGGGTGGCCCGTCTTCGTCAAGCCCGCCAACCTCGGGTCGTCCGTCGGCGTGACGAAGGTCGACGGTCCGTCGTCGCTGCGCGCCGCCGTCGACCACGCGCTCGAGTACGACGAGTGGATCGTCGTGGAGGAAGGCATCACCGGCCGCGAGATCGAGGTCGCGGTGCTCGGCAACCGCGACCCGGAGGCGTCGGTGCCGGGTGAGATCGTGCCGGGGAACGACTTCTACGACTACGAGGACAAGTACGTCGAGGACTCCGCGAAGCTGCTCGTGCCCGCGCCGCTCGACGACGAGCAGGCGCGCACGGTGCGGGCGCTCGCCGTGCGTGTCTTCGGCCTGCTGCGGTGCGAGGGGATGGCCCGCGTCGACTTCTTCCTCGAGGAACACGGCAACGCCCGGGGCTTCCTCGTCAACGAGGTCAACACCATCCCGGGGTTCACGCCGATCTCGATGTATCCGAAGCTGTGGCAGGCCTCGGGCGTGAGCTACCCGCAGCTCATCGACCGCCTCGTGGCGCTGGCCGTCGAACGCCACGACCGGCGCGCGGGGCGCGTCGGTCGTGCTAGAGGTGGACGACCGGGCAGGTGAGCGTGCGCGTGATGCCGTCGATCAGCTGGATGCGGCTCACCACCATCTTGCCGAGATCGTCGACCGAGTCGGATTCGGCCTTCACGATGACGTCGTACGGTCCGGTGACGTCCTCGGCGGCGACGACGCCGTCGATGCCGGCGACCTGACTGGCGACCTGCGCCGCCTTGCCGACCTCGGTCTGGATGAGCACGTATGCGCTGACGGCCATGGGCCGAGCGTATTCCACCGTCGTCTACCCTCGCCGAGGTGCGCGGCGGCTCGGCGGACGTGGTCGAGACCAAGTACGCGGACGTCGGGACGGGTGTCACGCTGGCGTTCGCGCACGCCGGCGCGGGCGGCGTCCCGCTGCTGTTGATCCACGGCTGGCCGGAGACCCGACGCATCTGGTCACGAAACATCGCGCCGCTCGCTCGCGCCGGCTTCGAGGTCATCGCGCCCGATCTGCGCGGCTTCGGCGACTCGTCGCTCGCCGAGGACGGCTGCTACGACCCCGCCGCCTACGCCACCGACCTGCACCGCCTCGTCAAGGGACTCGGCCACGCATCGTGCATGGCGGCGGGCGGCGACCTCGGCGGCGTCGTGATGCTCGACCTCGGCCTGCGGTTCCCCGGCTTCGTCGAACGGCAGTGCTTCTTCAACTCGAACCCGCCGTACGTGAAGCAGGTGCTCGACGCTGCCGGCGTCCACGATGATCTGCCGCGGAGCAAGCGTCCGTCCGCCGACTACTTCCTGCGCCAGGGCCACGAGCCCGACAAGCTCATGGCCGAGCTCGACACCCCGGATCTGCGCCGCCGGTACATCGCGTCCTTCTACACGCACCGGCTCTGGGCGGGGCCGGGCGGGTTCACCATGCACGACGTGGCGTTCCACACCGAGCCGTTCGCCGACGCCGACAAGCTGCGGGCGTCGTTCGGTTCGTACGAGGTCGCGTGCGGGACCAAGAAGCCGTCCGCGGTCCCGAAGCTGTTCGAGATCCACCCGGTGCCGGCCCTCGTGCTCTACGGCGATGCCGACCACGTCGTCGCGCCGACGTTCCCCGCGAAGTGCGCGGCGACGTTCGGCGACGTCCTCGGTCCGTTCGTCGTCCCCGGCGCCGGTCACTTCCTCCAGTGGGAGCGCGCCGAGCTGTTCAACAAGGCACTGGCACACTTCCTGCGATGACGATGACCCTGCAGGAGCTGAGCGACCGCGTCGAGATCAACGACCTGCTCGCCGCGTACTCGCACGCGATCGATTCGCGGGACTGGGACGCGCTCGACGACGTGTTCACCCCCGACGCCGACATCGACTACACGGCCTTCGGCGGGCCCGCCGGGACGTTGCCGGAGATCAAGGCGTTCCTCGACAAGGCGATGGGCGGCTTCGTCGGCTTCCAGCACATGGTGGCGGCGCCGAAGGTCGTGCTCGACGGCGACCGTGCCACGGCGAAGACCTACTGCCACAACCCGATGGTCGTGCGCGAGGACAAGGTCTGGTTCATCGGCCTCTGGTACCACGACGAGCTCGTGCGCACGCCGCAGGGGTGGCGGATCTCGCACCGCCACGAGGAGAAGTCCTACGCGCTGATGGACTGACCTCGACCGAACTCGGCGTAGATCCGTACCGCAGAGGTACAGATCTACGCCGAGTTCGAGAAGGGCCTCAGGCGCCGAGGCGCTTCTCGAGCGCCTCGTACTGGGCCCAGAGCTCCTTCGGCGTCCGCTCGCCGAACTGCTCGAGGTGCGCCTTGATGTCGGGGAGCTCGGCCTTCCACTCCTCGACGTCGACGCGGAGCAGCTCGGTCATGTCCGCGTCGGACACGGCGAGCCCGTCGGTCGAGATGCCGGTCCTGCCGGGCAGGATGCCGATCGGCGACTCGACCGCGTCGCCCTCGCCGTCGCAGCGCTCGAACACCCACTCGAGCACCCGGCTGTTCTCGCCGAAGCCCGGCCACAGCCACTTGCCGGCCGCGTCCTTCCGGAACCAGTTGACGTAGAAGATCTTCGGCAGCTTCGTCGGCTCCGTCGCGTGCCCGATGTCGAGCCAGTGGGCGAAGTAGTCGCCGAAGTTGTAACCGCAGAACGGGAGCATCGCGAACGGGTCGCGCCGCAGCCGGACCGGGCCCTCGGCGGCGGCCGTCGTCTCCGACGCCATGATCGACCCGAGGAACACGCCGTGCTCCCAGTCGAACGCCTCGTGGATGAGCGGCACGACCGACGAGCGCCGCCCGCCGAAGAGCATGGCGTCGATCGGGACGCCGGCGCCGTCCTCCCATTCCGGCGCGATCGCCGGGTCCTGCGCGGCGGGCGCGGTGAAGCGGGCGTTCGGGTGGGCGGCGGGCGTCTCCGACGCGGGCGTCCAGTCGTTGCCCTTCCAGTCGGTGAGGTGCGCCGGCTTGTCGTCGGTCATGCCCTCCCACCACACGTCGCCGTCGTCGGTGAACGCGGTGTTGGTGAAGATGCAGTTGCCGTCGAGCGTGAGCATCGCGTTCGGGTTCGTCTTCATCGACGTGCCCGGCGCGACACCGAAGAAGCCGGCCTCCGGGTTGATGGCGTGCAGCCGGCCGTCCTTGCCGAACTTCATCCAGCAGATGTCGTCGCCGACGGTCTCGACCTTCCAGCCCGGCAGGGTCGGGACGAGCATGGCGAGATTCGTCTTGCCGCACGCCGACGGGAACGCGCCGGTGACGTACTTCGTCTTCCCCGCCGGTGACGTCAGCTTGAGGATGAGCATGTGCTCGGCGAGCCAGCCCTCGTCGCGCGCCATGACCGACGCGATTCGCAGCGCGAAGCACTTCTTGCCGAGCAGCGCGTTGCCGCCGTAGCCCGAGCCGAACGACCAGATCTCGCGCGTTTCCGGGAAATGGGCGATCGTCGTGCGGTCGGGGTCGCACGGCCACGGCACGTCCTCCTGCCCGTCGGCGAGCGGCGCGCCGACCGAGTGCAGGCACGGGACGAAGTCACCGTCGTCGCCGAGGACCTCGAGCGCACCCTTGCCCATGCGGGTCATGATCCGCATGGACACGGCGACGTACGCCGAATCGGTGATCTCGACGCCGATCTCGGCGATCGGCGAGCCGAGCGGGCCCATCGAGAACGGGACGACGTACATCGTCCGTCCCTTCATGCAGCCGCGGAAGTAGTCCGTGAGCTGCGCCTTCATCTCGTCGGGCGCCTTCCAGTTGTTGTTCGGGCCGGCGTCGATCTCCTCGGCGGCGCAGATGAACGTGCGGCTCTCGACGCGGGCGACGTCGCGGGGATCGGAGCAGGCCCAGTAGCTGTTCGGGCGCTTCGCGTCGGCGAGCTTGGTGAACGTGCCGTTGTCGACGAGCAGCTGTGCGAGTGCGTCGTACTCCTCTGCCGAGCCGTCGCACCAGTGGACCTGGTCGGGCTGTGTGAGGGCGGCGACTTCGTCCACCCAGGCGAGGAGTCGCGTGTTGCTCGTCGGCGCTGACGTCATGACGTCAGTCTTCCCGTTAGGGAGGCCTAGTACCTACTTGCCACGGGGCGGCGGCGGGAACGCCGGGGTCGCCATGTCGATCTCCGAGCCGAGGCGCAGCCGGGTCGCGCGACCGGCCGTGTCGACGTCGAAGATCACGCGCTGACCCTGGCGCAGCATGCGGAACATCGACCCCACGAGCGCATCGCCGGCGAGCTCGTGCTCGCTGCGGTCGACGTCGCGAACGACCACGCCCTCACCCGTGCTCGGGTCGTACGACTTGATCACGCCCTGCATCGTCGGTCGGGTCGGCCGGGCCGGTCCGCTAGCCGGCGACCTGGCGCTGCGGGAGCTTCGTGATCTTCCCGGCCTTGATGCAGGCGGTGCACACGTGCACCCGCTTCGGGCTGCCGTTGACGAGGGCCCGGATGCGCTGGATGTTCGGGTTCCAGCGGCGCTTGGTGCGCCGGTGGGAGTGACTGAGGCTCATGCCGAACGAGGGGCGCTTCCCGCACACCTCACAAACCGATGCCATTGCGCGCGACCTCTCCAGCGTCCGTCGGTGGAACGTCCGAGGATAGCAGAGCCCCCGGTACGATCCCCAGCCGTGGAGACGCTCGAGCGGCTGCGTGCCGACGACCTCAAGTCCGTCGTCACCACCTACCGCGACACGCTCCGGGCGCACCAGGAGGCGCTCAACCGGCTCAACGTCTACCCGGTCCCCGACGGTGACACCGGCACGAACATGGCACTCACGCTGGAGTCGGTCGTGTCCGCGCTCGACGGGACGAGCGACATGACCTCGGTGTGCAAGGCCATCAGCCACGGGTCGCTGATGGGAGCGCGGGGCAACTCCGGCGTGATCCTGTCGCAGGTGCTGCGGGGGCTGGCCGACGGCGTGAAGTCGCTCGACGCCGCCGACGGAGGCGCGTTCGCCGACGCGATGGCCGCGGCATCCGAGGCGGCGTACGCCGCGGTGATGCGGCCGGTCGAGGGCACGATCCTGACGGTCGTGCGTGAGTCCGCCGACGCGGCGGGCAAGGCGGCCGGGGAGGGCAAGGCGCTCGTGGACGTGCTCGACGCCGCGCGCGACGAGGCTCGCGCGTCGCTCGCCCGCACGCCGGATCTGTTGCCGAAGCTGCGGGAGCACGGCGTCGTCGACGCCGGCGCGGCCGGCTACTGCCTCCTGTTGGACGTGCTCCTGCACGTGTCGGCGGGACGGCCGCTGCCGGAGCCGTCGTCGGCGCCGGCGCCCGCCGTCGTGTCGCTCGTGCACGACTCCGTGGAGTCGGCCCACGAGGAGGGCTCCGTCAGCGACCTGCGCTACGAGGTCATGTACTTCCTCGAGGCGCCCGACGAGACCATCCCCGCGTTCAAGGACGTGTGGATGGGCATCGGCGACTCGATCGTCGTCGTGGGCGGCGACGGCATCTGGAACTGCCACATCCACACCGACGACATCGGCGCGTCGATCGAGGCCGCGCTCGACTGCGGGCGGCCGAAGAACATCCGGGTGACCGACCTGATGGAGCAGGTCGAGGAGGAGCGGTGGGTGCGCGAGGCGCCGGTCGAGGCGCCGGTCGACCTGACGCCGGTACCCACCGCGGTCGTCGCCGTCGCGACCGGCGACGGCATCCGCCGCATCTTCATCTCGCTCGGCGTGCAGTCGATCGTCGTCGGTGGTCAGACGATGAACCCCTCCACCGCACAGCTGCTGGAGGCGGTC
Organism: Acidimicrobiales bacterium; assembly: GCA_035700105.1. Lineage (GTDB taxonomy): Bacteria > Actinomycetota > Acidimicrobiia > Acidimicrobiales > DASSOZ01 > DASSOZ01. Next base: position 18,085 of record DASSOZ010000008.1, on the reverse strand, counting down.
GAGGCCGCGCCCGCGGACGAGGTCGTCATCCTGCCGAACAACAAGAACATCATCCCGGTGGCGGAGCAGGTCGACGCCTTGACGTCGAAGACCGTGCGCGTCCTGCGCACCACCTCCATCACCGAGGGATTCGCCGCGCTGCTCGAGTACGACCCCCAGGCGTCCGCCGACGCGAACCTCGCGGCGATGACGGAGGCGTTCGAGCGCATCACGTCGGGCGAAGTGACGCGTGCCGTGCGCGACTCGACGTGGTCGGGCGGGTCGATCGCCGAAGGCGACTTCATCGGCCTCACCGACGAGGGCATCGTCGCCGTGGGCTCGACGGTGGACGAGGCGGCGATCGGGTTGCTCGACGCGATGGTCGGCGACTCGCACGAGATCGTCACGATCATCGAGGGCGAGGGTGCGACGGCGGGAACCACCCGGCGGTTGACGGAGTGGCTCGCCGAGGCCCGGCCGGGCGTGTCGCCCGAGGTGCACCACGGCGGCCAGCCGCTGTACCCGTACCTCTTGGCGGTCGAGTAGCCCGCCGTTCGTGGCCCGGCCGCTCAGCCGCCTCGGCACGATCCCCGTCGACGTCCTGAAGGGCGTCGGCGAGAAGAAGCGCTCGGCGCTCGCCGAGATGGACATCTCGACGGTGCTCGATCTCGTCACGCACTACCCGCGTCGCTACATCGACCGCACGAACCAGGTCTCGATCCGGGACCTCGTGGTCGGCGAGGAAGCGCTGGTGCTGGCGACGGTCCGGAAGGTGTCGACGCGCCAGACGCGTGCGCGGCGGGCGATGGTCGAGGTCGAGCTGTTCGACGGGTCGTCGTATCTGAAGTGCACGTTCTTCAACCAACCGTGGCGGTCGAAGCAGCTCCGGGAGGGCGCCGAGGTCGCCGTCTTCGGTCGCGTCGAGGTGTTCCGTGGCCGGCGGCAGATGACGAACCCGGTCGTCGACCTGGTCGGCAACCGCACCGGTCGGATCGTGCCGCTGTACCCGCAGTCGGAGAAGGCCGGCGTGTCGACGTGGGAGCTCGCCGAGTGGGTCGAGGAAGCTCTCGGGCGGGCCGGCTCGCTCGTCGATCCGTTGCCGAGCCGAGCACGCGACGCGCTGGAGTTGGTCGATCGCACCTGGGCGTTCCGTCAGATCCACGATCCGGAGTCGATGGCGGCCGCTGCTGCTGCTCGCAAGCGGCTGGCATTCGACGAGCTGTGGCGCCTGCAGATGATCCTCGTCATGCGCAAGCGGGCGATCGAGCGCGAGTCGAAAGGCATCCGCCACGTCGTCGACGGCGAGCTCGTGCCGCGGTTCCACGCGTCGTTGCCGTTCCCGCTGACCGGCGCGCAGCTGCGGGCGATCGACGAGATCGCCTCCGATCTCGCCGGTCCGCATCCGATGCACCGGTTGCTGCAGGGCGACGTCGGCGCCGGCAAGACGCTGGTCGCGCTCACCGCGCTGTTGGTAGCCGTGCAGGGCGGTTATCAGGGCGCGCTGATGGCGCCCACGGAGGTGCTCGCCGAGCAGCACTACCTCGGGGTGCGCGATCTGCTGTCGGGGTTGACGGTGCCGGACTCGACCGGGTCGCTGTTCGCCGATCGACCGGTGCGGGTCGAGCTGTTGACCAACCGCACGACGGCGAAGGAGCGCGACCGGCTGTCCACGGGTCTGCTCGACGGTTCGGTCGACCTGCTGATCGGCACCCACGCGCTGTTGACCGAGGGCGTCGCGTTCCGGTCGTTGGGCGTCGTCGTCATCGACGAGCAGCACCGCTTCGGTGTCGAGCAGCGCGCCGCGCTCCGGGGGAAGGGGGACGACCCCGACGTGTTGGTGATGACGGCGACGCCGATCCCGCGCACCGCGGCGATGACGGTGTACGGCGACCTGGACATGACCGTGCTCGACGAGCTGCCGCCCGGGCGCACGCCGATCACGACGGTGTGGGCGCGTGGCCCGCTCGAGGAGTCGGCGGCGTGGGACCGGGTGCGTTCGGAGGTCCGCGACGGTCACCAGGCGTACGTGGTGTGCCCGCTGATCGAGGACTCGGAGAAGATCGAAGCCCGGTCAGCCGAGGAGGAGCACGACCGCCTGGCGGCCGGCGAGCTCGCCGGTCTCCGACTGGGACTGCTGCACGGGCGCATGTCGGCGAAGGACAAGGAAGCGGCGATGAGCGACTTCCGCCGCGGCGACATCGACGTCCTGGTGTCGACGACGGTGATCGAGGTCGGTGTCGACGTCCCGAACGCGACGGTGATGGTCATCGAGTCGGCCGATCGCTTCGGCATCGCCCAGCTCCACCAGTTGCGCGGCCGCGTCGGTCGCGGCGCGGCGGTGTCGTACTGCTACCTGTTGGGCGACCCGACGTCGCCCGACGGCGAGGAGCGGTTGGCGGCGTTGGAGCGCACGACCGACGGCTTCGAGCTCGCCGAGGTCGACCTCGAGCTGCGGGGCGAGGGGACGATCATGGGAACACGCCAGAAGGGCCGGTCGGACCTCAAGCTCGCCTCCTTGCGGCGTGACAAGGAGCTGGTGCGCACCGCGCGCGAGGTCGCCTTCTCGATCGTCGACGCCGACCCGTTGCTGTCGGCGCACGCCGAGTTGGAGGAGGAGATCCGCTTCCTCGTCGACGACGAGGAAGCGGAGTTCCTGTTCAAGTCGTGACGGTGGTCAGTCGCAGCCGGTGCCGCAGAGGTTGACGATCCCGTGGTCCGGCGAGCCGTTCAGCTGCGCGTTGAGCGGGATCTCGCCGCCCGGCCCGACGATGAACGTCGTGGCGTCCGCAGCGCCGTCGCCGTCGAAGTCGAGCCCGATCAGACCGTGGAAGTTGTCCTCGGTGAGGATGCCCTTCTCCACCCGCTTGAGGGCGCCGGTCTTCGCCGACACCGGTTCGTCGCCGTCACCGAAGACGAACTGCGCACCGCCGCCGGGATTGTGCGCGTTCTTGTCGAGGTTCGTGCACTCGTGCGCGAACGCCGGCGCCGCGGCGCCGACGAGCGCGATCGTCGATACCGCCGCGCCCGCGGCGAGTCGTCGGATGTTCATGGTTGCCCCCTCCCCGTCCGCGGTCGGACGGTGAGCCGAGCCTAGGGCGAACGGCGCGAACGGCGCCTCCGCCGAATGGCGGATCGTCAGGCCTGGTTGAGCTCGATGCGGTTGCCCGCCGGGTCACGGACGAACGCCTGGCCCGTCGGCTCCCGCACCTCGACGTCGAGCCCGGCGTTTCGCGCGTCGGCGATCGCGCCCCGCCAGTCGTCCACGAGCACGCAGAAGTGCTGCTTCGAATCAGCCACGCCGGCGCCGCCCTCTGACACGTGCAGTTGGCGCCCGTCGCCCAGGTCGTACCACCAGCCCTCGCCGGGCATCGCGTCGGGACGGTCGATGCGTTCCAGGCCGAACACCGACTCGTAGAACGCGGCTGCGGCAGCCAGGTCGTCGACCCGCACATTCACGTGGTGCAGCGACACGACCCGCACAACGGCCAATCTACGGAGCATGACCGCCGTCCGCACCGAGACCGACGGCGCCGTGCGCCACGTCATCCTGTGCCGGCCCGAGCAGTACAACACGATCACGCCGGAACTGAGGGACGAGCTCGGCGCCGCACTCGACGACGCCGACCGCGACACGAACGTGCGCGTGGTCCTCCTCAGGGCCGAGGGCCCCGCGTTCTGCGCCGGCTACGGGCTCGACTGGTCGACGGCGGCGCAGGCGCGTGACGCCGACGAGGCCGACCGCGCCCACCGCCCGTGGGACCCGATGGCCGACCTCGCGCTCATCAGCACGTTCGTCGACGTCTACATGAAGCTCTGGTACGCGTCGAAGCCGACGATCGCCGCCGTGCAGGGATGGTGCATCGCGGGTGGCAGCGACATGGTCCTGTGCGCCGACATGATCGTCGCCGCCCGCAACGCCACGTTCGGCTACCCGCCGTCGCGCGTGTGGGGAACACCGACGACGGCGATGTGGGTGCACCGCATGGGCCTGGAGCAGGCCAAGCGCTACCTGCTCACCGGCGACGAGATCCCCGCCGAGAAGGCCGCGCAACTCGGGCTGATCCTCGAGGTCGTGGACGACGACGACCTGCAGGACCACGCCGCCGCGCTGGCGCAACGCATGGCGCAGGTTCCGCTCAACCAACTGCAGATGCTGAAGCTGCTCTGCAACCAGACGGCCGAGCACATGGGGCTCGGCACGACGCGACTCCTCGGCAGCCTGTTCGACGGCATCGCACGCCACACACCCGAGGGCGCCGACTTCGTGAAGCGGGCAGCCGACGTCGGGTTCCGACAAGCGGTCCGCGATCGGGACCGGCCCTTCGGCGATTACGGGGAGCGACCGCGCTAGATGTCGCGCTTCACCGACGACCGCGCCGCATACGCGGCCAACTGGAAGACGATCCTCCTCGTCGACGCCGGCATCGGTTGGGCACTCGTCGTCATCGGTCTCGTCCTCGGCGACGCCGTCGGTCTCGTCCTCGTCGTCGCCGGGGGCGCCTACCTGGTCTTCGGCTTGTTCCGTGCGCGCCGGTGGAAGCGACTCCGCGCCGAGCGCGGGCTCGACTAACCGCGCCGCCCGCGCATCCTCCCACACACTCGTGTTTTCGTGTCCGAGTTGGGCGAAAAAATGCGACTGTGTGGGAGGATGCGATCACTCGTCGTCCGGGACGACCAGGTCCCAGCGGTCCCCGCACTCGGCGCAGCGGTACGTGACGATGTCACCGGCGACGGGCGGGTCGTCGTCGGGCCACGGCTGGACGACGTAGCAGCGGCCGCCGCAGTCGATGCAGTCGATGACGGTCTCGATGGTCACGACGTGCGCCGCGACGTCTGCGAGGCAGAGAACAGCGACCCGACGCCGTCGCCGAAGCCCTCGGCGAAGATGACCTCGCGCCCGCGACGGTCCTCGAGGTCCAACCCGTCCGCGAGCGGTCGCCCCAGTCCCTCGTAGATGCAGCCGCGGTCGGACTCGACACAGGCCCACGGGAACGACGCGATCGTCGACGCGAGTTCGACCGCGGCGTCGAGCGCGGACCCGTCGGCGACGACGCGGTTCACCAGACCCATGGCGAGCGCCTCGTCGGCGCGCACCTCGCGGCCCGTCAGCACGAGGTCCAACGCTCGGCCGAGCCCGACGATGCGCGGCAACCGCTGCGTCCCGCCGTCGATCAGGGGCACGCCCCACCGCCGCTCCAGGCAGCCGAACACGGCCGACGACCCGCACACCCGCAGGTCGCACCACACCGCGAGCTCCAGGCCGCCGGCGACGCACCACCCTTCGATCGCGGCGATCACCGGCTTCGAGAGCTGTAGCCGGGTCGGTCCGAGCGGACCCGACGGACGCAACCTCGGGAGGTCCTTCAGGTCGGCGCCCGCGCAGAACGCCGCTTCGTCCCCCGTCAGCACGGCGACGCGCTGCGACGAGTCGGCCTCGAACGCGACGAACTCCTGGAACAGCCGCTCGGCCGCCTCGGAGTTGATCGCGTTGCGCTTCTCCGGTCGTCCGATCCGCACCACCCGCACCGCGTCGGCAACATCGTTCATGGCGCCATCCTCATCGACTCCGGCGCGGCGACGAAGACCCCCCGCCCCTCGACCGCGACGGTGCCGTCCGCCAGCAGCAGGCGGCCCTCGACGCGCCAGCGGCGTGACGACCCGCGCGCGTCGACCCGCCACGCCTCGACGCGCAACGGCCCCGCCGCCAGCGGCACCGGATGCCGGTACCGCAGCTCCAGTGTCGCGGTGACGACGTGCTGCCCGTCGAGCAGCCAACCGACCGCGGCGAGCGTCTCGTCGAGCGCCATCGCCGCGAAGCCGCCGTGGAGGAAGCCCGGCGCCCCGCGGTGCTCGTGGCGCGGCGTGAACGTCGCGACCACCCGGTCGCCGTCGACCGCGAACGACAAGCCCATCGAGCCGACCGAGCGGTCGTCGCCAGCGCTCACGAGGCGGCGACCGTACCGGCCCCGGCGCGCACCGAGCGGGTGACCGACAGGTACACGAGTGCCCACGTCACCGCGATCGTCGAGAAGCCGGCGAGGACCGGCCGCGGCCCCATCGCCGACGACAACGAGCCGGCGACGAGGTACGAGACCGACGTCGTCAGCGTCACGAACGCGAAGTCGGTCGCGAAGATGCGACCGCGCAGCGAATCGGGCACGGCGATCTGCAGACCGATCGTCGACAACGTCCACTGCGCGCCGGCCGCGAGGTGGGCGACGAGCACGAACGCGCACGCGAACGCCAGCGTGGGCGACGCCGACACGAAGACGTAGCCGGCGCCGTACAGGAACCCGCCGAAGCCGCACGCGGTCAGGATCCCGGGAACGCCGCCGGCGGTGAACCGGCGGGCGAGGATCGGGCCGAGCAGCGCGCCCAACCCCCGCGCGGCGAGCAGCAACCCGATGGACCCGTCGCCGCCGTGGAACGTGTCCGTCGCAAGGACGGCGAGCAGCGCCACGACGCCGGACGCCAACCCGAAGCCGCCCTTGGACAGCATCAGGAACAGGACGTCGCGTCGCGACCGCGCGTACGCCAGCCCCTCGTGCAGGTCGGCGATCGGACGCATGCGGGCAGATGCCTCGCCCGGCGCGCGCGCCGCGGACATCGGCCGGCGGATCCGGGCGACCAGCAGCGCCGCCACGACGAACGTCACCGCGTCGGCGACGAAGGACGCGTCGCGCCCGAACACCGCGGCGAACGCGCCGCCGACGGCGGCGCCGATGGCGACCATCGCGCCCCACACGCCGCCCAGCAGCGCGTTCGCGGTGGCGAGATCCTCGGGCTCGACGAGGTTCGGTACCGCCGCCGACGTGGCGGGCACGATGAACGCCGCGAGCATGGCGACGAGCGCCCGCCCGGCGAACGCGATCCACACGGTGCCCGCGCCGATCAGCAGGAACGTCAACGCGGCGACGACCTGCAGCGACGAGATCACCACCACGAGGCGGCGCCGGTCGAACCGGTCCGCCGCCGCGCCTGTGAGCGGCGTGACGAGGAAGCTCGGGAAGAAGCCGGCGACGAGGATCCCGGCGGCGGCGACGTCGGAGTGCGTCAGGTCGAGCACGAGGCCGAGCAGCGCGACATCGGCGAACCAGTCGCCGAGGAACGACACGACCTGCGCGCCGAACAGCAGCCGCAGGTCGCGGTTCCGCCGCAGCAGCGCGAGCACGGGGCCGGACAGTACCGACGGGTACCGTCCGACCCGACCATGCGAGTCGTCGCCGGGACCGCCAGGGGACGCCGCCTCCACGCGCCGCCGGGCCGCGATGTCCGACCCACGAGCGACCGCGTCCGCGAGGCGATGTTCTCGTCACTCGAGTCCATCGGCGCCATCCACGACGCGACCGTCGTCGACCTGTTCGCGGGCACCGGCGCGCTGGGCATCGAGGCGCTCTCACGCGGTGCGCGCCACGTCACGTTCGTCGACGACGCCGCCGCCGCGATCCGGACGATCGAGGACAATCTCGCCGCGACCGACCTCGGCGGCGCGCACGCGACCGTCGTGAGGAGCGACGTCCTCCGGTGGGTGACGGACGCGCCCGCCGTCGACGTGGTGTTCGCGGATCCGCCGTACGCGTTCGACGACTGGCGCACGCTCGCCGGCACCGTGAACGCGCCGCTGCTCGTCGTCGAGTCCGACCGCGAACCCGATCTCGGGCATGGGTGGCAAGTTCTCAGGGCAAAGCGGTACGGCACTACCGTTGTCGTCACCGCATGCCGCAGACCCACGCCCTGACCACCGCGCTCTATCCGGGATCGTTCGACCCGTTCCACAACGGGCACCTCGAGATCGTCGAGCGTGCGGCCCGCCTGTTCGACCGCGTCGTCGTCGCCGCGATGCGCAACCCGCAGAAGGGCGAGCCGCTGTTCGACCTCGAGGACCGCAAGGCGATGCTCGAGGAGTCGCTCTCGCACCTGCCGAACGTCGAGATCACGTCACTCAGCAAGCTCGTCGTCGACGTGGCGCGCGAGGTGGGCGCGTCGATCATCGTGAAGGGTCTCCGAGCGGTGTCGGACTTCGAGAACGAGCTGCAGATGGCGCAGATGAACCAGGCGCTGTCCGGGCTCGACACGCTGTTCATCCCCACGGCGTCGTCGCACTCGTTCCTCGCGTCGCGGCTGATCCGTGAGGTCAACCGCTTCGGGGGCGACGTGACGTCGATGGTGCCGCCGCCGGTCGCCCGCCGCCTCAAGGAGAAGCAGGCGGGGCGGTGATCCCGTGACCTTCTTCGACGAGGAGCAATCGGACCGGCCGGGCACCGAGGTCCTGCTCAAGCGCGTCCACGAGGTGATCTCGAACGCGCGCCCGATGCCGCTGTCTGCGTCGGTGATGATCAACAAGGACGAGCTGCTCGAGCTGCTCGACGAGGCGATCTCCCGGCTGCCGGAGGAGATCCGCCAGGCGCGCTGGTTGCTGAAGGAGCGCCAGGAGTTCCTCGACAAGGTGCAGCGCGAGGGCGACGACATCCTCGACGCCGCCCGCGTGCGGGCCGAGCGCATGGTGCAGCGGACGGAGATCGTCAGGGCCGCCGAGGCCAAGGCGCGCCGCACGGTCGAGGAGGCCAACGACGACGCCCGTCGGCTGCGGCTCGAGGCCGAGGACTACGCCGACCAGAAGCTCGCCCAGTTCGAGATCATCCTCGAGCGGACGGCGAAGCAGGTCGCCGCCGGACGCGAGCGGCTGCGGGCGGCGCCCGCGAACCCGCAGCAGGTCTCCGGCGCGGCGGGCGCCATCGAGACCGAGTCGGAGAGCTCCGAGGCGTTCTTCGACCAGGACGAGCTCTAGTCGCCTTCCCCCGTGCTTTCGGTGAGTTGGGTAGTCCATAGCGACCCCAACTCACCGAAAGCACGATTGGGGTCGGGCGCCGGTAGCCTGGACGGCCGCCCATGCCGTCCCCGCACCCGTTCCGCGTCGGTGTCACCGAGCTCCTGCACCAGCCGGGCGCCCGCCGGCGCGAGCGCCTGGAGGGTGTCCTCGGCGATCTCGCCGTCACCGGGAGCCGGGTGATCGACGGCAGCGCGGTCGAGATCGACGTGCTCCTCGAGTCGGTCCACGAGGGCGTCCTGGCCAGCGGCGAGGTGTCCGTCGAGTGGGCGGGGGAGTGCCGGCGATGCCTCAACCCGGCCACCGGCGAGGTCCACGCCGAGTTCCGTGAGCTGTTCGAGGAGCGTCCGACCGAGGGGGACAGCTATCCTCTCTCCCACGAGCAGGTCGACCTCGAACCGCTCGCGCGCGAGACCGTGCTCCTGGAGCTCCCGCAGGCACCGCTCTGCCGGGACGACTGCCTCGGCCTGTGCGCGCGGTGCGGGGCCGACCTGAACGAGGGCCCGTGCGACTGCGAGCCCGAGCCCGACCCCCGGTGGGCGGCGCTGGACGCGCTGCGCACCGACCAAGACTGAGGAAGACCAGCCGTGGCCGTCCCCAAGAAGAAGACGTCGAAGTCGAAGAGCCGCAGCCGCCGGGCCAGCGCGTGGCGCCTCGAGCAGCCGCCGCGCTCGATCTGCCCGCGCTGCCAGGAGGCGAAGCTGCCCCACGTGGTGTGCCCGAACTGCGGGTGGTACCACGGCCGGCAGGCCATCGAGGTCGAGTAGTCCCGGTCCGGTTCCGCTGACCATGCTCCCCGTCGCCGTCGACGCCATGGGCGGCGACCGTGCGCCCGGCGAGATCGTCGCCGGCGCCCGCCAGGCCGCCGACCAGCTCGGCGTGCCCGTCGTCCTCGTCGGCAACGCCGACCTCATCGGCGACGCCATGGGGCTCGACGTCATCGCCGCCAGCGAGGTCATCGCCATGGACGACGACCCCGCGACCGGCGTGCGGCGCAAGAAGGACAGCTCACTCGTGCGCGCCGCCGAGGCCGTGCGTGACGGCAAGGCGTCCGCCATGGTCAGCGCCGGCAACACCGGGGCGACGATGGCGTCGGCGCTGCTGCGCATGGGCCGCCTGTCCGGCGTGCAGCGGCCGGCGATCGCCACGCCGATCCCGGTCCCGGGTAGCACGCCGACCGTCTTGCTCGACGCCGGCGCCAACGCCGAGTGCACACCGCAGTACCTCGTCCAGTTCGCGCAGATGGGGTCGGTCTTCGCCGCCACCCGCTACGGCATCGACAAGCCCCGGGTCGGCCTGCTGAGCATCGGCGAGGAGGACTCCAAGGGCACGCCGCTCGTGAAGGAGACCCATGCGCTGCTCCGCAACGGCGGTGGGGCGGGCGTGAACTTCATCGGCAACGTCGAGGGCCGGGACATCATGTCGACCGACGTCGACGTGGTCGTCACCGACGGCTTCACCGGCAACGTCGTCCTCAAGACCCTCGAGGGCGGCCTCAAGGCGCTCGTGGGCGCCGTGGCCGGGGCCGTGGGCGGGGTCGAGGGCGCCGTCGAGGCCCTGCTGCCGCTGGCGGCCGAGTTCGACCCCGACAACACCGGCGGGGCGATGCTCCTCGGGGTCGAGGGCGTCTGCATCATCAGCCACGGCTCGTCGTCGGCGTCGGCGGTCGTCAACGCCGTGCGCGTCGCCCGCGACATGGTCGAGGGCGGCGTGGTGGACGGGCTGCGGTCCGCCGTCCAGCCCTAGTCCCTCGGGTAGAATCCGGCGCCGATGCCCGCAGAGACCCACGTCGAGCGCGGTGAGATGGATCGCCAGCAGGTGTTCGAGCTCATTCGCGACCGCCTGGCCGACATCCTCGAGATCGAGCCCGACGCCATCAGCGAGGGCTCGTCGTTCGGCGACGACCTCAACGCCGACTCGCTCGCGCTCATCGAGCTGGTCGAGGCGCTCGAGGAGGAGCTGGCCGACCGCACGGTGGGTTTCCGCATCGACGACGAGGACCTCGAGGACCTGAAGACCGTCCGCGACGCCGTCGACTACGTGTCCGCCAAACTCGGGGTGTCCTGACGGCGAACGGGACCGAGCTGGATGCCCTCGCCGGGCGTCTCGGTCGGACCTTCGCCGACCCGGCCGTGCTGGCGCGGGCCATGGCGCACCGGTCGTGGTGCGCCGAGACACCCGGCGTCAAGTCGAACGAGCGGCTCGAGTTCCTCGGTGACGCCGTGCTGGGCCTCGTCGTCACCGACCACATCTTCCGGACCTATCCCGACCTGCCCGAGGGCGAGCTGGCCAAGGTCCGAGCTGCCGTGGTGAACGCCGGCGCGCTGGCCGAGCTCGCCGCCGAGCTCGAACTCGGACGGGCGCTGCACCTCGGCAAGGGCGAGGACGCGTCCGGGGGCCGGGAGAAGCCCTCGATCCTCGCCGACGCCATGGAGGCCGTGATCGGCGCCGTCTACATCGACGGTGGCTACGACGCCGCACGGTCGCTGATCATGGGGCTGCTCGGTGACCGGATCGAGGAGGCGGCCGCGGGGCCGGGCGGGCAGGACTTCAAGACCCGGCTGCAGGAGCTGGCGGCGCGGCGGTTCGACCAGCTGCCGCACTACACCGTCGACGACGAGGGGCCCGATCACGCCAAGCGCTTCTTCGCCACGGTCCGGATCGCCGGTGATGTCCGGGGATCGGGCGAGGGGCGCTCGAAGAAGCAGGCCGAGCAGGCGGCGGCCCGGGTGGCGTGGGAGGCCCTGCAACTGGAGGCCGAGACCGAGGAGGCGGGTGCCCGAGCTTCCTGAGGTCGAGACGATCCGCCGGGACCTCGAGCGCGAGGCCGTCGGCAAGAAGATCAAGTCCGTCGACGTCACCGGCACGCGGACGATCCGGCGTCACAAGACGAAGAAGCCGTTCGTCGAGCGCCTGACGGGGACGAAGATCCTCGGCGTCGACCGCAAGGGCAAGTACCTGCTCCTGCGGCTCGACTCGGGCGACGTCCTCGTCGTGCACCTCGGGATGAGCGGCCAGCTGCTGGCGGCGAAGAACGCCAAGACGCCGCCGCCGCTCAAGCACACCCACGTCGTGCTGTCGTACTCGACGGGCGGCCAGCTGCGCTTCGTCGACCCCCGCACGTTCGGCGAGGTCTTCGTGACGACGCCGGACGACCTCGAGGCGGAGGTGCCCGAGCTCGCCCACCTCGGTTTCGACGCGTACGAGCAGGTGATGTCGTGGGTCGACTTCGCGTCGATGTTGCGGTCGAAGCGCACGAAGCTCAAGACGCTGCTGATGGACCAGAAGGTCATCGCCGGCCTCGGCAACATCTACTCCGACGAGGTCCTGTTCGAGGCGGGGCTGCGGGGTGACCGGACGTCGGACACGCTCACCGCGCAGGAGGTCCGGCGGTTGTACCGGGCGATGATGGACGTGCTCAACGAGGCCATCAAGCACCGCGGGTCGTCACTCGCGGACGAGCAGTACCGCGACCTGTTCGGCGAGGTCGGCGGCTTCCAGGCGTTCCACCAGGTCTACGACCGCGAGGGCCAGGCGTGCGTCCGCTGCCGCAACCCGATCGTGCGGGAGAAGTCCGGCGGACGGTCCACCTTCTACTGCGCCCACTGCCAGGTCTGACGCCGCGACCGGGTGGCGTCCGCTGGGTCCGCGAGCACCCGGGAGGGGCGCCGCTACCCTCGCTCGCAATGTTCCTGAAGTCCCTGACGCTCAAGGGTTTCAAGTCGTTCGCGGAGTCGGCGACGCTGCAGTTCGAACCCGGTGTGACCGTCGTCGTCGGCCCCAACGGGAGCGGCAAGTCGAACATCGTCGACGCCGTCGCGTGGGTCCTCGGCGCGCAGGGACCGAAGACCGTCCGCAGCCAGAAGATGGAGGACGTCATCTTCGCCGGCAGCTCGAAGCGCCCGGCGCTGGGGCGGGCCGAGGTGAGCCTGACGATCGACAACTCGTCGCACCTGCTGCCGATCGAGTTCACCGAGGTCACGCTCACCCGCACGCTGTTCCGCAACGGCGACAGCGAGTACGCGATCAACGGCGTGCCGTGCCGGCTGCTCGACATCCAGGACCTGCTCAGCGACACCGGCGTCGGCCGCACGCAGCACGTCATCGTCAGCCAGGGCAACCTCGACGCGATCCTCAACGCCAAGCCCGAGGACCGGCGGATGGTGATCGAGGAGGCGGCCGGCGTCCTCAAGTTCCGGCGCCGCAAGGAGAAGGCCGAGCGCCGGCTCGAGGCCACCGAGGCCAACCTCGTGCGGCTCACCGACCTGCTGCGCGAGGTGCGCCGCCAGCTGCGCCCGCTCGAGCGTCAGGCCGACGCCGCCCGCCGACACGGCGCCGTCGTCGAGGAGCTCACCGCGCTGCGCCTGCACCTCGCCGGCCGCGAGATCACGTCGTTGCGCAACCGCGCCGAGCAGACGGCGGCGACGAAGGCCGACCTCGCGCGGGTGGAGGCCGAGCTGCGGTCGACGCTCGCCCGGCTCGACACGTCGGTGCTGTCCGCGGAAGCGGCGCTGTCGTCGACGGGGACGGGCGACCTCGCCGACGTGCTGTCGCGTCACGAGTCGCTGCGTGAGCGCGCACGTGGGCTCGCTGCGCTCGTCGCCGAGCGTCGGCGGTCGGCCGAGCGCGATCGCGGTGCCCTGCTCGGTGCCGACGTCATCGCCACCCTGGAGGCCGAGGCCGCCCGCATCAGCGGTGAGCTCCGCGAGGTCGAGACCGAGGCCGCCGCGCTGGTGCCGATGGCGGACGAGGTCGCCGAGGCCGAGGCCGGTCTGGCACGAGAGCGCGACGACTTCGCCGCGCAGTGGGGCGCCGACGACGACGAGTCGGCGACGACGACGGTCGGCGGCGAGGCCGCCGAGGTGCGCGGCGAGCTCGCGGCGTTGCGCTCCTCGCTCGAGCGCGGCCGCACCGAGGGCAGCCGTCTCGACGGCCGGCTCGCGGCGCTGGCGCAGAAGGACGAGCGTCTCGCACAGGACGAGGCGCGCCACCGCGACGAGGAGCTCGCGGCGCGCGACGCCGAGCCCATGCTGGTCGCGACGGTCGACGCCGCGGGCGCGCGACGGGCGACGGCCGAGCAGACGCTGGCCGACGCCGAGGCCGCGCAGCGCGCCGCCGACGCCGAACGGCAGGAGTGGACGGCACGCGCCGACGCGCTGTCGATGGCGCTCGACGAGGTGCGGGCCCGCGCCGGTGCCGAACGCCTCGCCGACGTCGACGGCGTCGTCGGCACGCTCCTCGATCTCGTCGACGTCGACGAGGGTTGGGAAGCGGCGTTCGAGGCCTCCATCGGCGAGGCGCTGGCCGCGGTCGTCGTCGAGTCACCGGACGTCGCCCGCCGGGCGCTGCGGCTGCTCAAAGGCGACGAGACATCGGGCGCGGTGCTCGCGCTCGGCTCGCCGTCGACGGGCGCGAACGTCGGCGCACCGTTGCCGCTGCTCGGCGAGCCGGTGCGCCATCACGTGCGGGGCACGCGCGAGGACGTCGACGAGCTGCTCGACGGCCTGCTGTCGACGGCGGTCGTCGTCGGCGGCGGATGGGAGCAGGCGCTCGACGTCGCGCTCGCCCATCCGGGTGTCGTGGCCGTGACGCGTGACGGCGACCGGTTCGTCGGCACGGCGTGGCGGGTCGGGACGACGGCGCACGGCGCGACCGGCGCCGCGCTCGAGGAAGCGGTGCGGCGCGCCGAGGTCGCGATCGACGCGGCGCGCGCCGCCGCGGAGCGGGCGCGAGACGCGAAGGACGGGCTGCGAATCGCGCGCGAGGAAGAGGCCGACGCGATCGCCGCCGCCGACGCGAACGCGAAGCGACTGACGAAGGCGTCCGACGCCCTCAGTCGCGTCGAGGCCGAGCGCGGTCACGTCTCGGGTGAGACCGAGACGCTGCGCAGCCACCTCTCGGAGCTGCAGGAGCGCGTCGGTCGCGAAGCGGCGCGCACGGCCGAGCTCGAGGCGATGCTCCCCGCGCTCGAGGCCGAGGAGGAGAGCGCGGCGGCGCGCGTCGTCGCCGAGCGGTCGGCGCGCGCCCGCATCGACCAGCGCGCGCAGGCCGTCGGCGCGTTGCGGCGTGACCTCGAGGTGCGCGCCGCGGGTCTCGAGCAGCGTCGCGCCGTGCTCGAGCGCCGGTCGTCGGAGATCGAGGAGCGGCTCGAGCGCGACAAGTCCGAGCGCGTCGCGGCCGAGCAGCGGCGCGTCGTCATCGACCGCAACATCGCCCACCTCGACCGGCTCGGTGGCCTCGTCGCCGACCGCCTGGCGTGGGTGGACGGCGAGCTGGCCGAACTTCGTGAGCGGCGCCGGCTCGAGACCGAGGCGGCGCGCGCCGCGACCGAACGTCTCGAGGGCCTGCGGCGTGAGCGGGTCTCGGCCGAACGTCGGCTCGAGGAGACGCGCGAGCGCCAGCGCCGCGCCGAGCTCGACGAGGCCGAGATCCGGTTGCGGTTGGAGGCGGCGGTCGAGACGCTGCGCCGCGACTACGACTGCGAGCCGGAGACGGCGATGGCGACCGAGTGCCCGGAGCTGCCGCCGGCGACGTCCGCGCCGAACCGGTTGCGCGAGCTCGAACGCGAGCTGCGGCTGATGGGCCCGATCAACCCGCTCGCGCTGGAGGAGTTCTCACAGCTGCAGGAGCGGCACCAGTTCCTCGAGGGGCAGATCGAGGACGTGAAGTCGTCGCGCCGTGACCTGTCGAAGGTCATCCGCGCGATCGACGAGGAGATCGTGAACGTCTTCCGCGCCGCGTACGCCGACGTGTCGGAGAACTACACGAAGCTGTTCGAGGCGCTGTTCCCCGGCGGCACCGGGCGCCTGCGGTTGACCGATCCCGACAACCTGCTGGAGACCGGCATCGAGATCGAGGCCCGACCGCCCGGCAAGACGGTGCGGAAGCTGTCGCTGCTGTCGGGCGGCGAGCGGTCGCTGACGGCGATGGCGTACCTCTTCGCCGTGTTCCGGTCGCGGCCGTCGCCCTTCTACCTGATGGACGAGGTCGAGGCCGCGCTCGACGACGTCAACCTCCACCGGTTCCTCTCGCTCATCGAGGAGTTCCGCCAGGAGGCGCAGCTGCTCGTCGTGTCGCACCAGAAGCGCACGATGGAGGCGGCCGACTGCCTCTACGGCGTCACGATGCAGCCCGGCGGCTCGACCCGCGTCGTCAGCGAGCGGGTCTCGACGTCGGTCTGACCCGGGCGCCTCCCCGGGCTTTCGGTGAGTTCGGGGTGCCATAGCGGGCCCAACTCACCGAAAGCAGCGGGGGTTCGTGGCCCGCGTAGGCTCGGGCAGCCATGGAAGTCGTGATCCTCGTCCTGATCGCGTTCGCCGTCGTCCTGCTGGTCGGGTCGGTGGCGGCGATCGCGGTGAACCGCCGGCGTACCGGGGGCGTCGAGCTCGAGCCGCCGCCCTCGCCGGCGCGGCGCCCGCCACGGCCCCGGCCGGTGCAGCCGCCGGCGCCGACGGTCGAGGCGCCCGCACCGGCGCCGGTCGGGGTCGAGCCGGAACCCGAGGTCGTCGAAGCGCCGCCCGAAGCACCGGCGCCGCGCCCGCGGTTTCGCGACCGGCTGGGCAAGGCGCGGTCGCTCCTGTCGGGTTACGTCGGCTCGATCCTCTCCCGCACCGACATCGACGACGAGACGTGGGACGAGCTCGAGGAAGCGCTCGTGCGCGCCGACGTCGGCGTCGGCGCGACGCAGGCGATCCTCGACGACCTGCGTGCCCGGGTGAAGGACGAGAACATCACGTCGTCGGCGGCGCTGCTCGACGCGCTCAAGGACGACCTGAAGAAGCAGCTCACCCAGGCCGACCCGTCACTGCGGTTCGAGCCGGGCGAGCCGAACGTGTGGCTGTTCGTGGGCGTCAACGGCGTCGGCAAGACGACCACGATCGGGAAGGTCGCGCTGCAGCAGCAGCAGGCCGGGCGCAGCGTGCTGCTCGCCGCGGGCGACACGTTCCGCGCCGCCGCGGGCGAGCAGCTCGAGCTGTGGGCCCAGCGCGTCGGCGCCGACATCGTGCGCGGCGCCGAGGGTGCCGACCCCGGGTCCGTCGTGTTCGACGCCGTGCAGCACGCCGGCGCGCGGAACATCGACGTCGTGCTCGCCGACACCGCCGGTCGCCTCCACACGAAGGTCAACCTCATGGAGGAGCTGAAGAAGGTGCGCCGCGTCGCCGAGCGCGACGCCGGCAAGGTCACCGAGGTGCTCCTCGTGCTCGACGCGACCACCGGGCAGAACGGGCTCGTGCAGGCGAAGCAGTTCACCGACGCGGTCGAGGTCACCGGCGTCGTGCTGACGAAGCTCGACGGCACCGCGAAGGGCGGGATCGCGATGGCGATCCAGCAGGACCTCGGGATCCCGATCAAACTCGTCGGCCTCGGCGAGAAGGCGGAGGATCTCGTGACGTTCGACCCCGACGAGTTCGTGGAGGCGTTGTTCGCATGATGATCTTCCGGCTGGCGTGGTTGCCCGTGCGGTTGTCGCTGGGCACGGCGAAGGTCGGCGCGAAGACGGGGTACCGCGCCGGTCGCCTCGTCGGGTACCGGCGGTTGTTCGTGCTCGGCACCGGCGTCGCCCTCGGGCTCCTCGTCGCGCCCGTGACCGGCCGGGAGCTGCGGTCGGCGATCCGCCGCAGGATCGAGGCGCGTGGCGTGACCGACGCCGAGCTGCTCGAGCGCGTGCGGTTCGAGCTCGCCCACCACCCGCGCACGTGGCACCTTCCCCAGCCCGACGTGACGGTGTTCGAGCGGCGGGTGACGCTGCGGGGCGAGATCCCCGACGACGCCGCCCGCACCGAGATGCTCCGCGCCGCCGGCGCGCTGGCCGGCGTGGCCGGCGTCGAGGACCGGTTCCTCGTCACGGGAACCGCGGCCGCGGTCTAGGTCGTCCAACCGGGCATGCGTGAACGTCGCGTGCTCTGGGTGGTGCTGGCGGCCTTCGTCGTCGGCATGATCGCCGTCGCCGGGCTGGCGGCCGTCGACGACGACTCCTCGGGGTCCCCGCGCCTGCCGGCGTTGGCGTTCGGTGCCGTCGGTCGCGAGGCGGCCGCGGGCACGGCTGCGGCGCCCGCCGACTCGATGCTGGCGCTGGGACCTGTGGAGTACCGCGTCGGCGACGGCGTGCTCGATGCGGCGCTGCCAGACCACGCCTCGGCGTGGACGGTCGACGATCGTGTCGACGTCGACGACGTGCGGCGACTGGCCTCGGCGCTCGGTGTGGACGGCACGCCGCAGCAGGACGATGTCGCGTGGACGGTGCGCGACGGCGCGCACCAGGTGCGCGTCGAGAAGCAG
>DASSOZ010000007.1:0-15541 GCA_035700105.1 Acidimicrobiales bacterium | reverse complement strand
AGGAACGCCAGCTCGAGGATGAACCCGAGCCCGACGATGTCGCCACCGAGGTGCTCGACGAGCCGGATCGTGGCCTCGGCGGTGCCGCCGGTCGCCATCACGTCGTCGACGATGAGGACCCTCTCCCCCGGCGCGACGGCGTCCCGATGGATCTCGAGGAGGTCGCTGCCGTACTCGAGCACGTACTCCTCCCGCTCCACCTCCCACGGCAGCTTCCCGGCCTTGCGGACCGGCACGAACCCGGCGCCGAACCGGTACGCGACCGGTGCGGCGGCGATGAAGCCCCGCGCCTCGATGCCGAGCACCTTGTCGACGGTCTGGCCGGCGAAGTGGTCGGCGATGGCGTCGATGGTGAAGCGGAACGCGTTGACATCCGCCAGCAGCGGTGTGATGTCCTTGAAGACGACGCCGGGCTTGGGGAAGTCGGGGATGTCGCGGATGTGCGCTTCGAGCCAGCGCGCATCCGGGGACATGGCGCCGATCGTACCGGCCGACCCGGTTCGGGCCCGGCTACCGCTTCTTCTTCTTGGACTTCTTGCGCGGTCGCGGCGCCTGCGCACCGCCCGGACGCGCGGGACCGGGGCCGTCGTCGGATCGCTCGGCCGTCGCGGTGGTCGCACCGGGTCCGCCGCCGCCGCCGGCACGCGGGCGGAGCACACCGCCGTCGCCGACGTTGGCGCCGGCACCGCGCCCGCGCCCACCGCCCGCGGCTCCCGCCGCCGCAGCCGCAGGCGTCAAGGGCGAGCCGGCGATCGTCGCACCCCGCACCGCGAGGCGCTGACGGATCGCCGCGTAGCGCGGCTCGCGCTCCTTCAGCACCGCGAGCAGCGGCGCGGCGATGAAGATCGACGAGTACGCGCCGGTGAGCAGGCCGACGAGCAGGGCGAGACCGAAGTCCTCGAGTGACGTCGCGCCCATGCCGTAGGCGCCGATGAACAGCACCGACGCGATCGGCAGGATCGCGACGAACGACGTGTTCAACGACCGCATGAGCACCTGGTTCATGGACAGGTTCACGACGTCGCTGTACGTCGCCCGCCCCGTCGACGCCAGGCCCTTCGTGTTCTCCTCGACCTTGTCGAACACGACGATCGTGTCGTAGATCGAGTAACCGAGGATGGTGAGGAAGGCGACGACGGTCGCCGGTGTCACCTCGAACCCGACGACGGAGTAGACGCCGACGGTCACGAAGATGTCGTGGACGACCGCCGCCAGTGCGGCGACGGCCATCTTCCACTCGAACCGGATCGAGATGTAGAGCGCGATCGCCAGGAAGAAGAAGACGAGCGCCCGCTCGGCCTTGCGCGTGATGTCCTTGCCCCACGACGCGCCGACCGAGTTGACGCTGACCTCGTTGCCGCCGGCGAGCTTCGACAGCGTCTCCTTGACCTTCTCCTGCTTGGCTCGCGCCGCCTCGCCCTCACCGATGTCCTGCTGCACGCGCAGCAGATCGGAGCCGACGATCTGGATCTTGGCGTCGGCCAGCCCTTCGCCCCGCAGCGTGTCGCGCGCCTCGTTGACGGACACACCGGGGGCCTTCACCTCCCACGACGTCCCGCCCTTGAAGTCGATGCCGAGGTTGAGGCCGTTGACGGCCAGCGAGACGAGCCCGATCAGGATGACGGTGCTCGACAGCACGGCCCACCGGCGCCACCGGCCGACGAAGTCGAACGCCGTCTCGCCGTGGTAGAGGCGGTACCAGAGACCGTGGCGCGGCTCGCCCGCCGCGACCGTCGCGCTGGTGTCCACGTCGCTCATGTCGCGCTCCCCGCGGTCCGGGCGTTGAGGCCGCGAGCGACGCCGAGCCAGCGCGCCTCGGTGAACAGCCGGTTGCGCCCCAGCAGGACGACGACGGGCCGCGTGAAGAAGTAGGCGATGATCACGTCGATGACCGTCGAGAGCGCGAGGAAGAACGCGAACCCGCGCACCGAGCCGACGGTGAGCCAGTAGAGCAGCGCGGCGCCGATGAACGACACGGCGTTGGCGGCGAGGATCGTACGGAAGGCCCGCGAGAACCCGCGGTCGACCGACGAGCGCACGGTCTTGCCCGATCTGATCTCGTCTTTCAGTCGCTCGAAGTAGACGACGTAGGAGTCGACGGTGACGCCGAGCGAGACGATGACGCCGACGACCCCCGAGATGGTGAGCGCCAGCCCCCTCGTGTGACTGAGGTACGCCACGATCGCCCATGTGAGCGCGGCCGTGACGCCGAGCCCGAGCACGACGACGATGCCGAGGGCCCGGTAGTAGAGGATCATGTAGAGCGCGACGAGGCCGATGCCGAACAGACCGGTGACGATGCCGGCGTGGAGCGAGTCACGCCCGAGCGTCGGCGACACCGTCTGCACGGTCGCCTGCTTCAGCTCCACCGGCAGCGAGCCGTAGCGGAGGACGAGGGCGAGGTCCTTCGCCTCCCGCTGGCTGAAGTTGCCGGTGATCTGACCGCGGCCGCCGAAGTTCGCCGTCTGGATGACGGGCGCCGACTTGATGACGCCGTCGAGCACGATCGCCAGCTGCTTCTGCAGGTTCGCGGCGGCGATCTGGTCCCACTCGGACGAGCCCTTGCCGGTCGTCTCGAACGTGACGAGCCAGCGGCCGTTGCTCGGGTCGACCTGCGCCGCCGCCGTGCGGATGATCTTGCCGGTGCCCTGCACGGGTCCGAGCAGGTAGCGCGCGGTCACCTTGCCGTTCTCCTCGAGCGGGAGCACGACCTGGGCGTCGGGCTTGTCGTCGGCGCGTGACGTCGTCTTGATGATCCCCGCGGGCTCCGTCGTCGACGTCGCGCCGGTTGTCGTCGACGTCGCGCCCGGCGCGGCGCCCTCGGCGGTCGTCGGCGGCGCCGCGCTCGTCGTCGTGGAGATCGGCGTGAGCGGCGTGTTCTCGTTCGTCGGTACCTGCTGGATGACGGGGCGGAACCGCAGCTCGGCCGTCTGCCCGACGACCTGGAGGGCGCGGGCGGTGTCCTTGATGCCGGGCAACGACACGATGATCGAGCTGCCCTGGCGGGTGATCTCCGGCTCGGCGACGCCGAGCGCGTCGACGCGGTTGCGGATGATGCCGATCGACTGGTTGAGGACGCCCGAGTCCACCTTGTTCTTCGGCTGGAGGACGACGGACACGCCTCCCTCGAGGTCGAGGCCGAGCAGCGGCGACCACCCCGCGGCGAGCACGCCTCCGAACGCCAGCGCGGAGATGCCGACGATGCCGATGAGCGACAGCCAGAGCGAGCGCCTCATTGCCGGCTGTGATCCTCGGGCACGGCGCCCCCGGGCCCCGTCGCCGTGCGGCTCGCTGGCGCGAGCACACCCGGGACGAACGGCGCGCTTCGCTCGCTCACTCGTCGTCCTCGTCGCCGACGGTCAGCTCGTCGTGGGCGGCGGCCTCGACGGCGGCGCCCGGCACCGCGAGGAGGCGCTGCTTGAGCACCCGGACGACGACGCCGGGGGCGATCTCGAGACGACCCTCACGGGCGTCGAGGTCCACGAGCCGGCCGAGCGTGCCGCCCGCGGTCATGACCTCGTCACCTGGCTTCAGGGTCTCGAGGAAGGCCTTGTGGCGCTGGAGCTGCGCCTTCTGCGGCCGGATGAGCAGCAGCCACATCAGGCCGAACATGACGATGAGGAGGATCAACGCACCCATGGAGAGAGGAGGCCCGGGCTAGGCGGAACCGCGGTTCGGGCCGACCGGACACGTTACCGCCTGGCCGTCAGGGCCCGTAGTTCACCCGGGCGTCACGTCCAGACGGCAAGGACCTCGTCGCGGACCGCGGCGAACGTCCCGCCGGCGATGGCCGCACGGAGGCGGCGCATCAGCTGCAGCGTCCACGACAGGTTGTGAATCGTGACGAGCCGGGGTCCGGTCGGCTCGTTCACCTGGAAGAGATGGCGAAGGTAGGCCCGGCTCCACCGGGCGCACACGGGACACCGGCAGGCGGCGTCGAGCGGGTCGTCGGCGCGGGCGTTCGCGGCGTTCCGGAGCTGGAAGCGCCCGGTCGACGAGAGGACCGTTGCGTGACGCGCGAGGCGCGTCGGGAGCACGCAGTCGAACATGTCGACGCCCCTGGCGACACCCTCGACGAGGCCGACCGGGTCGCCGACACCCATCAGGTACCGCGGGCGGTCGAACGGCAACGCCGCGGTCGCCGCGTCGAGCGCGGGCAGCATCTCGTCTCGCGTCTCGCCGACCGACAACCCGCCGATCCCGTAGCCGTCGAACCCGATGCCCACCGTTCGCTCGGCGCTCTCGGTACGGAGCGCAGTGTCGACGCCACCCTGGACGATGCCGAACTGCGCCTGCCCCTCGCGGCGGTGCACGGACCGTGCTCGCGCCGCCCACAGCGCACTCCGGTCGACCGCGCTGCGGATGACCTCGGGGGCCGACGGGAGCGGCGGGCAGACGTCGAGCACCATCTGGATGTCGGCGCCGAGCAGCTCCTGCAGCTCGACCGCCCGCTCCGGGGAGAGGTGGTGGAGCGACCCGTCGTAGGTGCTGCGGAACGTCGCACCCTCGTCGTCCACCTTCGGCTCGAGGCTGAACACCTGGAAGCCGCCGGAGTCGGTGAGGACGTGGCCGCCCCACGACTGGAAGCGGTGCAGCCCACCGAGCTCGGCGATGAGCTCGGCACCCGGTCGCAGCATGAGGTGGTACGTGTTCCCGAGCACGATCTCGGCGCCGAGGTCGTCGAGGTCGGCCGACGAGATCGTCCGGACGCTCGCGCGCGTGCCGACGGGCATGAAGCACGGCGTGCGAAACGTCCCCCGTGCGGTCGTGACGGCACCGGCGCGCGCGTGCGTGCCGGGGTCGGTCGCCTCGATGTCGAAGCGCAGCGCACCGGCGACCTCCGTCACCGGAGCACGCCGCGGTCCACGAGCATGGCGTCGCCGAACGACAGGAACCGGTAGTTGCTCTCGAGCGCGACCTCGTAGAGCTCGCGCCACCGCCCGTTCCCGCCACCGAGGAACGCGTCGAGCAGCAGCAACAGCGTCGAGCGCGGCAGGTGGAAGTTCGTGAGCAGCGTGTCGACGATCCTGAACGGGTAGTCGCCGTGCACGAACAGATCGGTGCGGCCGTCGTTCTCGTTCGTCGCCGCCGCGCTCTCGAGCGCCCGGAGGGTGGTCGTCCCCACCGCGACGACCCGCCCGGTCGCGTTGGCGCACGCATCCCGTGTCGTCTGCGGGACGCGGTACCGCTCGGTGTGCATGACGTGGTCGGCGGGGTCGTCGACGGTGACCGGGCGGAACGTGTCGAGGCCGACGACGAGCTCGACCGTCGCCGTCTCGATGCCCTTCTCCTCGCACCGGCGGAGCAGTGCGTGTGTGAGGTGCAGGCCGGCCGTCGGCGCCGCCGTCGATGCCGGTGTCGTGCCGTAGACGGTCTGGTAGCGCTCCGGGTCGGCGAGGGGCGCGGTGATGTACGGCGGCAGGGGCACGACGCCGTGCCGCGCCAGCGCGTCGTCCTCGCTGCCGTCAGCGTGGAGGTGGACGAGACGCGTGCTGCCGCCGGCGTCCGAGACCACGGCGCCGAACTCGACCTTCAGCCCGTCGCCCGCGTCGACGATCGTGCCGGGCGGGAGCTTGCGGCTCGGCTTGACGAGCGCCTCCCACCATCCGCTGTCCGTGCGCTCGAGCAGCAGCACCTCGACTGCGCCACCGGTGGGCTTGCGGAACCGGAGACGTGCGGGCAGGACACGGGTTTCGTTCACCACCAGGACGTCGCCGGGGTCGAGGAGGTCGGCGAGGTCGCGGACGTGTCGATGCTCGATGCGCGCGCCGGCATCGGCGCGCGCGACGAGGAGGCGCGCCGCGTCGCGCGGCTCGACCGGTGTCTGCGCGATCGCCGACGGTCGGAGTTCGTAGTCGTAGTCGTCCATCGACACGGCCGGACGAGCGTACGGGTGTCGGCCGCCTGGAAGGAACGTCCGATTCCCGTGGCGAACTGACCTTCTCGGGGCGGGGCCTGGCGAGGAAGGGGTCCCTGGGCAGTCATGGCGCTACGAGCGGACGACGTCGACCTGGGTCGTGACCGCGCGCTCGTCGTGCGCTTCCAGGCGGGCGACGGCGACGCGTTCGACGACCTCTATCGCCGCTACTTCGACCGCCTCCGGCGCTTCTGTGAACGCCGGGTCGGCGACCCGCACGAGGCGGAGGAGCTCGCCCAGGAAGCGTTCGTCCGTGCGCTGCGGGCGATGCCGGGCTTCGCCGGCGAGCGCCGCTTCTACCCGTGGATGACGGTGATCGCATCCCGGCTGTGCGTGGATGCCCATCGTCGCCGGCAGCGGTCGACCCCCGTCGCCGACGTGGAGCTCGGGTCGGTGGAGCTCGACGTGGAGGATCTCTTCGCGGAAGTCGACCGCGCGCAGCTCGAACAGGCGCTCGCGCACCTCGCCCCTCGCCATCGCGAGGTGCTCGACCTGCGTGAGTACCACGGCTGGAGCTACCAGCGGATCGCCGATCACTACGACGTCACACTCGGGACGGTCGAGGCCCTGCTGCATCGGGCCCGCCGCGCCCTGCGACGTGAGTTCGACAAGGTGACCGCGGGCGTGCCGGCCGTGGCATGGCTCGCGCGCCGGTTCGACACGTTCCGGACGCGGGCGACGGCGCACCTCGGTGACCTGGCGACCCCCCTGTCCGCGGCGGTGGCATCGGCGGCGCTCGTCGCCGGGTCGGTCGCGATGATCGACGCCGCGCACGCCCCGGCTCCGGCTGCGCAGGCCAAGACGGCGGCAGTGGTCGCGCACCTCACACCGAGCCGGCTCGCGTCGTCGATGACGCAGGTCGACAACGTGCCGCCGGCGCCGCCCGCGCTCGTGTGGTCCGCGACCTCGTCGTCGGCGCCCGCGGCGCGACGCCCGACCGCGCCGGCTCATGCGGGCGTCGCGGTGACGAATTACGACGAGGCTGCTCGTCGCAACGCCGAGATCCCGTTCGGTGAGAGCGTGGCCGGCGTCTCGATCGGCGTCGACCCGACCGCGGTCGCCGGCGATCTCACCAACCACGTGATCGATCTCATCGGGAGACTGAAGTGACCACGCGCCGTCGCCTCGCCGTCGTCCTCGCCGCCTTCGCCGCGACAACCGGGCTCGGTCTACCGATCGCTTCTGCTGCGCAAGCTCCCGCATCGGTGAGCGTGCCGGCGCGCACGTGGGGTTGCGTCGGCGTGCAGCTGCTCAACCTCGGCGTGTGCGTCAGCGATCCGCTCGCCGCGCAATAGCAGCGCGGTCGTTCAGTCGAACAGCCCCGCCGCCGGTGCGCCGCCGGTGCGGGGGTCGGGCTCGGTGAGCCCGAGGTGCTGCCACGCCGCCGGGGTCGCCACGCGGCCGCGGGGCGTGCGCTTGAGCAGGCCCCGCTGGAGGAGGAACGGCTCGTAGACGTCCTCGACGGTCTCGGGCTCCTCCCCCACGCTGACGGCCAGCGTCGACAGCCCGACGGGCCCGCCGCCGAAGCGCTCGCACAGGCAGGACAGGATCGCCCGGTCGACCTTGTCGAGTCCGAGATCGTCGACCTCGTACAGCGCGAGCCCGGCGCGCGCGGCGTCGAGGTCGACCACACCGTTCGCCCGCACCTCGGCGAAGTCACGCACCCGCTTCAGCAACCGCAGCGCGATCCGGGGCGTCCCCCGTGCCCGCCCGGCGATCTCGCTCGCACCCGACGGGTCGAGCTCGACGTCGAGGATCTGGGCAGCGCGCTCGACGATCTCGCGGAGGTCGTCGGGCTCGTAGTAGTCGACGCGGGCGACGAAGCCGAAGCGGTCCCGAAGCGGGCCCGTGATCATCCCGGTGCGCGTCGTGGCGCCCACGAGGGTGAAGCGCGGGAGGTCGAGCCGGATGCTGCGGGCGGCGGGGCCCTTGCCGATGACGATGTCGAGCTGGAAGTCCTCCATCGCCGGATACAGCACTTCCTCGACGGCGCGGCTCAGGCGGTGGATCTCGTCGATGAAGAGCACGTCGCCCTCGTCGAGGTTCGTGAGGATCGCGGCAAGGTCACCGGCGCGTTCGATGGCCGGACCGCTCGTCGGTCGGAGGGCGACGCCCATCTCGGCGGCGACGATGCCGGCGAGGGACGTCTTGCCCAGGCCGGGTGGACCGGCGAGGAGGAGGTGATCGGCGGCCTGGCCGCGGCGGCGGGCGGCCTCGAGGAGGATCTCGAGGTGCTCCTTCAGCCGCGGCTGACCGACGAACTCGGCGAGCTTGCGGGGGCGGAGCGTGACTTCTTCGTCACGCTCGACCGGGTCGGTCGACGCCGACGCGACCAGCAGCTCGTCCCTCACCTCACCGCCGCCAGCAGCTTCAGCGCGTGGCGCAGGAGCTCCTCGACGTCACCGTCGCTCGGCAGCTCGCGCAGCACCGCCCGCACCTCGTCCGGCCCGTACCCGAGGCTCACGAGCGCGGCCCGCACGTCGCTGCGCCCGTCACCGGTGACCGTCGCCGACGGCCCGTCGAGCGCCATCTCCAGCTCGGGGACGTCGAGACGGGTCTTCAGCTCGAGGAGCAGGCGGGCGGCGGTCTTCTTCCCGACGCCGGGGACGACGGTGAGCGCGTCGACGTCGTCGTCAGCGAGCGCCTGACGCAGCGACGCCGGCGAATGCGCGCTGAGCACGGCGAGCGCGAGCGTCGGTCCGACACCGTGGGCGCCGAGCAGCGCCTCGAAGCAGATGCGCTCCTCCCGCGTCGCGAAGCCGTAGAGCGTGAGCGCGTCCTCGCGCACGTGGAGGTGCGTGTGCACGAACACGTCGGCGCCGACGTCGCCGATGCCGGCGAGCGTGCCCGTCGGCACGAGCGCCCGGTAGCCGACGCCGCCGACGTCGACGAGCACCTCGCCCCGCAGCGTCTTCTCGAGCAGCGTGCCCCGCAGCGATCCGATCATCGCAGCGCCGCCTGGGTCACCCGGTGCCGCATGCCCGCGTTGGCGAGGTGGGTGAGCGCGAGCGCGAGCGCGTCGGCGACGTCGGCGGGCCGCGGGCGCTCGGCGAGCCCCAGCAGCGTCTGGACCATGCGCTGCACCTGTTCCTTCGTGGCCGCGCCGTAGCCGGCGACCGCCTGCTTCACCTCGTTCGGTGTGTACTGCACGACCTCGCACCCGGCGTGGTGCGCGGCGGCGAGGGCCAGCCCGCTCGCCTGCCCGACCGACATGGCGAACCGGGTGTTCGGCTGGAAGAACACCCGCTCGACCGCGACGACGTCGGGCTTCGTGTGCGTGATCAGCTCCATCAGGTCGAGCTGGAGCTGCCCCAGCCGTGCCGGCAGCGGGTCGTCCGGCGGCGTGCGGATCACGCCCATGGCGACCGCCCTCGAGCCGCGCGGCGTCATGCGCTCGACCACGCCGTAGCCGCAGCGCGAAAGCCCGGGGTCGATGCCCAGCACGAACACGCGTTTGGAGGGTAGCGGCGGCGCCGGCGACGGTGGTGGATCTCGCCGCCCCCCGCCGTTCTGGTACCTGGAACGGGGCCCATCGGGCCCCGTTCCAGGTACCAAAAGGTCGGGCGTCAGGCGTCAGGCGTCAGGCGTCAGGGGACGAGGTCGGCGACGGCTTCCTCGATGGCGTCGATCGGCTGGTACGTGACACCGGTCAACCCCGAGTGACGCCAGCGGACGATGCCGTCCCGGTCGACGACGAACACACTGCGGCGATACAGCCCGAGGGGCCCGATGATGCCGTAGGCCTTGCCGACCTCCTTGTCGGGGTCGCTCAGCAGCGGGAACGCGAACCCGCCCTCGGCCGCCGCGAACCGCTCGTGGCTCTCGACGGTCTGCGGGCTGATCGCCAGCACGTCGGCACCCCGCGCCGTGAGACGAGCCAGCTCGCGGTTGTAGTCGTTGAGCTGTCGCGTGCACACGGGCGTCCCGTCGCCCGGATAGAAGACGACGACGACCGTCCGGCCGCGGTGCTCGGAGAGCGAGTACGTCCGCCCCCCGGTGCCGGCGAGGGTGAAGTCGGGCGCGGGCTCCCCGACGGAGATCGGCAACGTCGGGCCGTCAGGCGTCGACCGACATCGACTGGAGGATCGAGTCGGGGATGTCGAAGTTGGCGAAGACGTTCTGGACGTCGTCGTGGTCCTCGAGCGCATCGATGACCCGCAGCACCTTCTGCGCGTCGCCGACGGACTCGAGCGGGACCGACGTCGTCGCCAGCATCGTCAGGTCGGCCGAGTCGTACGCGATCGACGCGTCGTCGAGCGCCGTCTTCAGCCCGTTGAAGTCGGTCGGCGCGCACGTGAGCTGCCAGGTGTCGCCCTGGTCCTGGAGATCGTCGGCGCCGGCGTCGAGGGCGACCATCATCAGGTCGTCCTCGGCGATCGACTTCGGCAGGATCACGACGCCCTTGCGCTCGAACTGCCAGGCGACGGCGCCCGGCTCGGCGATCGAGCCGCCGTTCTTGGAGAAGATCGTGCGGATGTCGGCGCCGGTGCGGTTGCGGTTGTCGGTCAGCGTCTCGACGTACACGGCGACGCCGTTCGGCGCGTAGCCCTCGTAGTTGACGGACTCGTAGCGCACGCCCTCGAGCTCGCCCGTGCCGCGCTTGATGGCGCGGTCGATCGTGTCCATCGGCACCGACGCGTCGCGCGCCTTGCCGACCATCGTGCGAAGCGTCGCGTTCGAGTCGGTGTCGCCGCCGCCCTCGCGTGCGGCCACCTCGACCTGGCGGATGAGCTTGGCGAAGAGCTTGCCGCGCGCCTTGTCCTTCGCCCCCTTCTGGTGCTTGATCGTCGCCCACTTGGAATGGCCGGACATCGCTAGCTGATGCCTCCGAGGAAGAGTTGGTGGATGCGGGGATCACCGGACAGCTCCGGGTGGAACGCGGTGACGAGCGTGTTGCTGCTCGTCGACCGGCACACGACCGCGTGCCCGTCGACCGCCGCGAGGACGTCGACGTCGGCGCCGGTCCGCTCGACGTACGGCGCCCGGATGAACACCGCGTGGAACGGGGACCGCATGCCGCCGGCGAGACCGTCGACGGCGAGGTCGGCCTCGAAGCTGTCGACCTGGCGGCCGAACGCGTTGCGCCGCACGGCGATGTCGATTCGACCGA
Source organism: Acidimicrobiales bacterium (assembly GCA_035700105.1). GTDB lineage: Bacteria > Actinomycetota > Acidimicrobiia > Acidimicrobiales > DASSOZ01 > DASSOZ01. The sequence goes on along the minus strand of DASSOZ010000007.1, from coordinate 4,514 downwards.
ACGAGCGCTGGTCGTCGCGCCCGTCGAGGACGTCGGATGCGAGAAGGATCATGCCGGCGCACGTGCCGAACGCCGGCAGACCGTCGTGCAGTCGCTCGGCGAGCGGCTCGAACAGCCCCGCCGACCCGAGCAGCATCGACATCGTCGTGCTCTCCCCGCCGGGGAGGACGATGGCGTCGACGCCGGCGAGGTCGCTCGGTGTGCGGACGGGGACGGTGTGCGCGCCGAGGTCGTCCAGGACGTCAGCGTGGACGCGCCAGGCGCCCTGCAGCGCGAGGACGCCGACCTTCGCGCCCGTCCCGGGCGTGCGCCCGTTCACCTGGTGGCACCTTCCGCACGACCGTTCATGCTACCGGTCGTGCGCCGGCGGACAGCCGCCGATCTTTGCGCGCGAACCCGCCCCACGAGGGCGGAACGCGCGAAGAAGTCGGAGGGCCGAGGCCGGAACTACCAGCCCCGGTCGGCGAGCTTGACGTCGAGCGTGTCGATCTCCTGGCCCCGCATCGCCTCGCCCAGGCCACGCGACACCTTGGCGACGACGTGCGGGTCCTCGAAGTGCGCGGTGGCCTCGACGATCGCTCGCGCCCGCAACGCCGGATCGTCGGACTTGAAGATGCCCGACCCGACGAACACCGCCTCGGCGCCGAGCTGCATGACGAGCGCGGCGTCCGACGGCGTGGCGATCCCGCCGGCGCAGAACAGGGGCACGGGCAGCCGGCCCGTGGTGTGGATCTCCTGGACCAACCCGACGGGTGCCTGGAGCGACTTCGCCCAGCCGAACACCTCGGCCGAGTCGGCCTGGGTGATCTTGCGGATGTCGCCCAGGATCGAGCGCAGGTGGCGCACCGCTTCCACGATGTTGCCCGTCCCGGCCTCGCCCTTGGACCGGATCATCGCCGCGCCCTCCGAGATCCGGCGCAGCGCTTCACCGAGGTTCGTCGCACCGCAGACGAACGGAACGGTGAACGCCCACTTGTCGATGTGGTGCGCCTCGTCGGCCGGCGTGAGCACCTCGGACTCGTCGACGTAGTCCACCCCGAGGGCCTCGAGCACCTGCGCCTCGACGAAGTGGCCGATGCGCGCCTTTGCCATCACCGGCACCGTGACCGCCGCCTTGATGCCCTCGATCAGGGCGGGGTCGGACATGCGGGCCACGCCGCCGTCGCGCCGGATGTCCGCGGGCACGCGCTCGAGCGCCATCACCGCGACGGCGCCGGCGTCCTCGGCGATCTTCGCCTGCTCGGCGTCGACGACGTCCATGATGACGCCGCCCTTGAGCATCTCGGCCAGGCCGCGCTTGACGCGGTCGGTGCCAGTGGTGCGTGCGGTCGGGGCGTCCGTCATGGGTCCGAGTCTACGAACGACCCGGAATTCAGCGCGACTGAGTTGCGGCGTCGAGCGGCATGAACTCGACGAACGTGCGCCCCGGCTTCAGCTCGAGGACGCCGCCCTGCTCGTCGGTGAACCGCGTCTGCGTCGCCGCGTCGGGCTTCGACCATCGGCCCGGGATCATCTTCCCGTCCGCCAGCAAGAAGGCGTTGCCCGACCCGACGATGTCCGCCTCGGGGACGTGGTTGCCGCCGACGTCGAGATCACCGGTGCTGCGGTACTGCACGAGCTGCAGCACGACGTTGTCGAACCCGAGCTGCGCGCCCGCCTGGTCGACGTGGGGCGTGCCGTTCGTGGTGCGCCGCCACACCTTGGCCCCCGCGTCCCAGTCCCACCCGACGGTCGTGCGCTGCCCCATCACGATCGTGAACCCGTTCAGCGGCTTCTCGTTCGGCCCGTCGGGCGACCGGCCGTCGACCGCGTAGGTGAACGCAGGCGCCGGCGCGTGACGATCGGCCCCCGCCTTCGCCCACAGCTGCTGCGTCGTCGTGAACAGGTTGTGCGGCGCCTTGCGGCTTCGGTCGCGGTGATAGGCATCCGACGCCTCGTCGAAGCCGACGACCTGCACCGGGGCCTTGCGGATCATCGCCTGGAACTTCGGCGCGCCCCCGGAGTACGCGAACAGCCCGCCGAGCGGCGTGACGATCGCCGGGTCGATCGGCCGCACCGACCGCACCGGGCCGACGAGCCCGGCGTCGGTCGACTGGAACACGGCCAGGAACCGCGTGATGCCGCCCTCGACGACCTCCTCGTAGACGATGTCGGCCGCGCCGAGGCCGACCTGCGGCCACGCCTGCGGCGCATTGTCGATCTTCACGACGAGCGCGGGGCGCGCGGCGCGGCCGGCGTCGTCGACCTGACGTCCCGTGAGCGGGTACGTCGGCGGCGCGACCTTCCCGGTCGTGGACGACGAGGGCGGCGGCTGCGTCGCGGCAGTCGCCTTGGCCTCCTTCGTCCCCCCGCCGCTGCACGCGCTGGCGACGAGTGCCAGCGCCCCGAACGCGGCGACTGCGGACACGACCGGCGCCGAGCGGCGGCGACGGCCGGAGAGTTTCCCCAACGGCATTGCGACTTCAGAGCTCCCGTAGTGCGGCGATGCGTTCTTCGAGTGGTGGATGGGTGTCGAACAGGCGGTTCCAGCGCGAGTGACGGCCCTCTTCCGGCGTCTGCGCCGTCGGCTGCTCGATCCAGAGGTGCGCCGTCGCCTTGGATGCCGAGTGCACCACCGTACGGTCGTCACGCAGCTTTTCCAACGCCGATATCAGACCGGGCGGGTAGCGCGTCATCGACACGCCACTGAAGTCGGCGAGCGATTCGCGGCGACGGCTCACCGCGAGCTGCATGAGCTTTGCGATGAGCGGTGTCACCAGCAGCAGCACGAAACCCAGGATGGCGACGATCGCCTGCGGACCCGCGGATCCCCCGGTGCGGTCGTCGCGGTGGCGCGGGCCGCCCCACCACAGGAAGCGCAGGGCCCAGTCGGACAGCAGGGCGATCACGCCGACGAGCGTCACCGCGATCGTCGACACCAGGATGTCGTAGTTCTTCACGTGGCTCAGCTCGTGGGCGAGCACGGCCTCGAGCTCGATGCGGTTCATCTTCTCGAGCAGACCGGTCGTGACGGCGACCGCGGCGTGCTTGGGATCACGGCCCGTGGCGAACGCGTTCGGCGCGTCGTCGTCGATGACATACACCCTTGGTTTCGGCAGCCCGGCCGCGATGCAAAGGCCTTCGACGACATTGTGCAGCCGGGCGTAGTCCGTCTCGTCGGCGGGACGGGCGTGGCTCATCGCCAGCGCGACGGCGTCGGACTTCCAGTAGGACGCGAACGCGATCGCGGCAGCGACGACGAGCGCGACGATCACGCCACCGACGCCGTACCCGATCAGGGCGTTGAACGCGAGCGCGGCGAGGACGACGAGGCCGACGAACGCGGCGATCAGCAGCGCCGATCGGCGCTTGTTGGACGCGACCTGGTCGTACAACGCGCTACGACGACTCGGTCTAGAACTGGACCTTCGGCGCTTCGCGCGTCGCGAGGTCCTCGATCTCGAAGTATTCGCGCTCCTTGAAGCCGAACATCCCGGCGAGGACGTTGGCGGGGAACGACTGGATCTTGGTGTTCAGGCGCTGCACGGTGTCGTTGTAGAACTGGCGGGCGTAGCTGATGCGTCCCTCGGTGCCGGTCAGCTCCTCCTGCAGCTGGAGGAAGTTCTGGTTGGCCTTCAGCTCGGGATACGCCTCGGCCACCGCGAACAGCGACTTGAGGGCGCCGGTCAGCATGTTCTCGGCCTGCGCCTGCTGCGCCGGGCCCTGCGCGTTCATGCTCGCCGTGCGCGCCGCGGTCACCGCTTCGAGCGTCTGGCGCTCGTGCGCCGCGTACCCCTTCACGGTCTCCACGAGGTTCGGGATGAGGTCGTAGCGGCGCTTCAACTGCACGTCGATCTGCGCCCACGCCGCTTCGACACGGTTCCGCAACCGGACGAGGCCGTTGTAGGTGAACACGACGTAGAGCAGGAGCAGCACGACGACGCCGAGGACGATCCACACCACCACGACGCCATGATACGGGCGAGGTGTGCGGAATCCCCGACACCCAGTTTTCGGTCCGCCGGACTAGTCGGATACGGCTGCCTGAAATGGCACCGACGGGCCATGGCATGACGCGGACCGCGTCCCCAAACTGCCCCCATGCGCACGTATCGGATGGTGGCAGTGGGCGCGCTGGCAGCCACGATGATCGGGGCTGCGGGGCCATCGATCGTCGGTGCTGCTGCGGCGGACCCAACGACTGGTGTCGGAACGACGACGGCCGCGACGTCCGTCCTCGAGCTGAAGCTCGGTGACGGTTCGCTCCTCGATCTCCGCCTCGGCGGCGAGGACAGCCAGTCGACGATCGACAAGAAGACGGGGCCGACATCGGCCTTCACGAGGCTCGTCCCGCTGAGCGTCACGTCGAAGGCGGTCTCGGCCCTCAACACGGCGCTTCCCGCGCTGGAGGCGCGCGCCCCGGGCGGCTCTTCGAACGTCCCGGCGGTGAGCGTCCCGTTGTCGACACCCGCGAGCACGGGCTCGCTGGACGTCGCCGCGCTCACCGCGGCGGTGAGCGACGTTGGCGCGAAGTC
>DASSOZ010000006.1:0-4578 GCA_035700105.1 Acidimicrobiales bacterium | reverse complement strand
TCGGTCGCCGGCCGGCGATCGGGTGCGCCGCCGAGGACGAGCACGTATTCGCCGCGGCGTTCATTCACGGCCAGGTGCTCGGCCAGCTCGCCCAGCGTGCCGCGCCACACCTCCTCGAACAGCTTGGTGAGCTCACGCGCGAGCGCGACCGGCCGGTCGGCGCCACACGCGGCGACCAGATCGTCGACGGTGGCGGCGACGCGGTGCGGCGCCTCGTAGAGGATCGACGTGCGCGGCTCGGTCGCGAGGTGCCGGAGGCGCTCGGTGCGTCCGCTCCCCTTGCGCGGGAGGAACCCCTCGAAGCAGAACCGGCCGGCGGGGAGTCCGCTGACGACGAGCGCCGTGATCGCGGCCGACGGGCCGGGGACGACCTCCACGTCGTGTCCCGCGGCGCTGACGGCGGCGACGAGCTTCTCGCCCGGGTCGCTGATGCCGGGCATGCCGGCGTCGCTGACGAGGGCGACGCGCTGCCCGTCGGCGACCAGCGAGACGATCGTGTCCGCCATGTCCGCCTCGTTGTGGTCGTGCACCGCGATCAGCTTCTTGCGGCCGACGTCGAGCAGGTTCAGCAGCTTGCGGGTGTCACGCGTGTCCTCGCAGGCGACGACGTCGGCGTCGCGCAGCGCCTGCGTCGCCCGGGGCGACATGTCGGCCAGGTTCCCGATCGGCACGCCGACGAGGACGAGCGCCCCGGTCGTCACCCCTTGATCTCGAGGTGGTCGCCGGGCTGCAGGTGCCAGCGCTCGAACGCACCGGCCTCGGCTTCGAGGACGAAGCGGGCGCGAAGGCGCGGACGCCCGGGCCGCCACGTCCGCATCGAGCAGACGTCGACAACCGTCATGGTCGAGTCGAGGAACGCGACGTCGATCGGGAACCGCATGCCGAGCGTGTGCACGGAGCGGGCGTGCTCGATGAGCAGCGCGCCGTCGACGCCGTCACGCCCGAGCAGGCCGCGCAGCCGCTCGCCGAACGTCGACGCCACCTCGAGCGTCGCCAGGACGTCACCGTCACGTACGAGCCAGGCCATGGTGATCAGACGTTGAAGCGGAACTCCATCACGTCACCGTCCTCGACGACGTAGTCCTTGCCCTCGATCCGCAGCTTGCCCACCGCTTTCGCCGCGTTCCACGAGCCGAGTTCGAGTAGCTCGTCCCAGTGGATCACCTCGGCCTTGATGAAGCCGCGCTCGAAGTCCGTGTGGATCTCGCCCGCGCACTCGGGCGCCTTGGCGCCGGCGCGGAACGTCCACGCCCGGCTCTCCTTTTCGCCCGTGGTCAGGAACGTGCGCCGCCCCAGCAGGTGGTAGGCGGTGCGCACGAAGCGGGGCAGCGCGCCCTCACCCAGTCCGAGCGCCTCGAGCATCTCGGCCCGCTCGCCGTCGTCCTCGATCAGCGCCGCCTCGGCCTCGAGCTGGACGCACATGCCGACGACCTCGGCGTGCCCCTCGAACTCGTCGACCACCGGCTTGATCGCCGTGTCGATCGCGTCGAGCTGGTCCTCGCCGACGTTGACGACGGCCAGCACGGGCTTGTTCGTCAGCAGGAACCACGGCTTCAACAGCTCGCGTTGGTCGGGTGTGAGCGGGCTGCGGTAGAGCGGCGTGCCGTCCTGCAGGTAGGCGAGCGCAAGCTCGACGGCGGCGACCTCGTCGGCGAGCGACTTGTCGGCCCTCGCCGCCTTGCGCCGCTTGTCGATGCGCTCCTCGACCGACTGGAGGTCGGCGAGCGTGAGCTCGATCTCGACGATGCGCAGGTGCTCCATCGGGTCGGGCGGGCCGACGACGTCGTCGTCGCGGAACGCGCGCAGGACGAACACGATCGCGTCGACCTCGCGGATGCCGGCGAGGAACTTGTTGCCGAGCCCTTCGCCCTTGCTGGCGCCCTCGACCAGGCCGCCGATGTCGACGCACTCGACCTGGGCGTGGACGATGTTGCGGCTCTTCGACATCTCGGCGAGCTTCAGCAGGCGCTCGTCGGGGACCTTGATGCGGCCGACGTTCGGGTCCTTCGTGGCGAACGGGTACGGCGCGGCGAGCGCCCCGCCGCCGGCGAGGGCGTTGAAGAGCGACGACTTGCCGGCGTTGGGGAGGCCGACGAACCCGAACCGTTCCATGTGACCGGTCAGGCTAGGACCATGCGCATCCCTCCGATTCCGCCGGCGCGAATCGACGACGTCGTCGACGTCATCCACGGCGTGCCGGTGGCCGACCCGTACCGCTGGCTGGAGGACGGGTCGTCACCCGAGGTCGTCGCGTGGGTCGACGCGCAGAACCGGCGGACCCGGGCGGTGCTCGACGCGCTGCCCCACCGCCCGGTGCTGCATCGGCGGCTGGTGGAGCTGCTGCGGACGCCGGTGACGGTGGCGCCGACCGTGGCCGGCGACCGGCTGTTCACGCTCGACCGCGCCGGTGACGCCGACCAGGCCGTGCTCGTCGTGCGGTCGGCGGTCGACCGCGCCGTGCCGGCGCGCACGCTGGTCGACCCGATCGCCCTCAGCGGCGGCGACGACGTCACGGCGTCGATCGACTGGTTCCACCCGTCGCGAGACGGGCGGTTGATCGCGTACGGCACGTCGGAGGCGGGCAGCGAGCGGTCGACGCTGCGGGTGCTCGACGTCGACACCGGCACGCTGCTCGACGGCGAGGTCATCGCCGAGACGCGGGCGGCGTCGGTGGCGTGGGCGCCGGACGGCTCGGGCTTCGCCTACACCGTCTATCCGCCGGGGTCGGACTTCGGCCGGCACGTGCGCTGGCATGCGCTCGGCTCGGCGCCGGCCGACGACGCGGTCGTGTTCGACGCGCTGGAGGACACGACGGCGTGGCCCGACGTGTCGATCTCCGACGACGGCCGTTGGTTGATCGTGCACGTGGAGTACGGGTGGACGCGCACCGACGTCTTCCTCGTCGAGCGGGCGACGGGCCGCCGGGTCACGGTGATCGACGGCGTCGAGGCGGTGACGTGGGCGCGCGTCGTCGGGTCGACGCTCTGGGCGTGGACGAACCTCGACGCCGGCCGCGGCCGTCTCGTGCGGGCCGGCGTCGACGCGCCGTCGGCAGCTGACTGGGCGACCGTCGTCCCCGAGGGCGACGACGTCATCGAGTCGTTCGTCGTCTCGCGCTCGGTGCTGCTCGTCGGGTACGGCTCGCACGCGGCGTCGCGGTTGCGCCGCTTCGGCCTCGACGGCGCCGGCAGCGACACCGTCGAGCTGCCCGGCGTCGGTTCGCTCGCAGGTCTCGACGGCGAGCCGGGTCGCGACGAGGTGTTCGTGGGCTTCACGTCGTTCACGACGCCGCCGGGCGTGTGGCGCTGGACACCGTCGACGGGGTCGGCGCTCGAGCCGTGGGTCGTCAACGAGGCCGCGTTCGACGCCGCCGCGTTCGAGGTCGAGCAGGTGCGCTACCCGTCGGGCGACGGGACGCTGATACCGATGTTCCTCGTGCGCCACCGGTCGACCGCCGTCGGGCCGTCGACGCCGACCGTGCTCACCGGCTACGGCGGCTTCGGCGTGTCGATGTCGCCGGCGTTCGGCGCCGGGCTGGTGTCGCTGTGCGAGGCGGGCGTCGTCTACGCCGTCGCCTGCCTGCGGGGCGGGTCGGAGTACGGCGAGGACTGGCACCGCGCCGGGATGCTGGCGAACAAGCAGCAGTCGTTCGACGACTTCGCCGCCGCGGCGACGTGGCTGTGCGAGTCGGGCCGGACGTCACCCGAGCGCCTCGCCATCCGCGGCGGCTCGAACGGCGGCCTGCTCGTCGGCGCCACGATCACGCAGCGCCCCGACCTGTGCCGGGCTGCGGTGTGCGCCGTGCCGCTGCTCGACATGGCGCGCTTCGACCGGTTCCTCATCGGCGCGCTGTGGACCGCCGAGTACGGCGACCCCGCCGACGCCGACGCGTTCCGCTGGTTGTACGCGTACTCGCCGTATCACCACGTCGACGACGGTGTCGCCTACCCGGCGGTGCTGCTGCTGACGGCCGAGTCGGACTCACGCGTCGACCCGATGCACGCCCGCAAGTTCGCGGCCCGGCTGCAGGGGGCCACGGCGACCGGCGACTCCCACCCCGTGCTGCTGCGGGTCGAGTCCCGCGCCGGCCACGGCGCCGGCAAGCCGGTCACCAAGCAGGCCGACGAGCTCGCCGACACGTGGGCGTTCGTGCTGTGGCAGCTCGGCGCCGAGGTCCGCTGACCGCCTCCTGCCGAACCCCCTCCGACCTTTTCGCGGAATCCGCCCTCTCGGGGCGGGTTGGCGCGCAAAAGTCGGAGGGGGTCACGATCCCTGCGCGATGACGACGCCGGCGCTCACCCGTCTCGACCTCGTCGCCGACGTCGACGCGTGGCGGGCGGTCGGGTTCTCGATTGGCGGCGACGAGCTCGTCGTCGGAACCACCACCATCCGGTTCGTCGCCGGCGAACGCGAGGGCATCGTCGGGTGGGACCTCGACGGCGACCCGGTCGAGCCGCGCGACCTGGGGACCGACGTGCACTCGAACGGCGCACGCGAGATCGACCACGTCGTGCTGATGACGCCCGACATCGACGCCACGACGGACAACCTCGCGCAGCAGGGTTTCGAGCTGCGGCG
>DASSOZ010000005.1:0-21312 GCA_035700105.1 Acidimicrobiales bacterium | reverse complement strand
GAGGTACAGCGACGCCCGGCCCTCGACGAGGACAACGTACGCGCCGGCGGCGCGAGCGGGGCGCGCGCCCGAGACGTCGTCGGCCGCGTCGGGCCACGGCACGGCGATGCCGTGGACGTTGGCGGGGTCGGTCGCGGCGAGGACGATCGCACGCGCATCGTGCGGCGCCGCCGGCTCGCGCGCCGAACGCAGCCGGTCGACGGCTCCCGGCAGCGCGAACTGCGCGCCCCCGAGGCCGCTGACGAAGTAGCCGCGCCGGATGCGGCCCGACTCCTCCATGGCCCGCAGCACCGGATACACGCCGGCGAAGCCGCCGGGCACGCCCTCACCGCGGACGGCTTCGCGTGTCAACACACCGTGGCGGTCGAGGAGGACGCCGGCGCGAGCGTGGGCACGGAGCGTCGGCGCGGGCGGCGCGGCGTCGACGCCGAGCAGCGCGCTCGAGACGAGCGACCACCGTCCCTGCGCCCGCGGAGGACCGAGCACGGTCAGCGAACCCGGGCGCGGTCGGCGCGACGTGCGGGCGGGCGCCGACCCGACCGTGAGCGAGCGCAGCGCCGCGAACGTGTCGTTGGTGACCTCGCCCGCCCACACGAGATCCCACAGCGCGTCGAGCGTCGCCCGGTCGTCGGTGCCGGCGAGGTCGCGGAAGAAGCACGCACCGCGCGCCGACAGGACGTCGCGCAGCCGCTGGTGCTCGTCGCCGTCCGGGCGTTCGCCCGTGGTGTCGGGCAGCAGCAGCGCCGCCTGCTCGCGGAGCAGCAGGACGACGCGCCCGTCGTCGCGGCCGAGCGGTCCGGCGCCGACCCACATGACCTCGCCGGCGGCGGCGAGCTCGTCGAGGAGGCGGGGCGTGTAGTCGGCGACGCGCGCCGGGAGCACGTCGCGCTCGAGCACCGACGCGGGCACCGGTACGCCCTGCAGCTGGCGAACGACGTCGTACAGACGCTCGAGCCCGCGGTGGTCGGAGCCGATGCCGTGCCACGCCGGAAGGAAGCGGGCCAGCGCTTCCGGCTCGACGGCCTCGACCTCCCTGCGGAGCGCGGCGAGCGAGCGCCGCCGCAGCAGTCGCAGCACCTCGGGGTCGCACCACTCCCGCTCGACGCCGTCCGGGCGGAACTCGCCGCGCAGCAGCACGCCGCGCTCGACCCGCTCGGTCAGCACCTGCTCGACGAGCGGCACTGGCACGGCGAAACGCGTCGCCGGCTCGGCGGTGACGAACGGCCCGTGCGTGCGCGCCCACCGGCCGACGAGCGAACCGAGCGCGTCGGCGACCGGTTCGAGGAACGCCTCGGGCACGCCCGCGGGTGGTTGCACGCCGAGCGCGTCGCGGTACCGGCCGGCATCCTCGGCGAGGATCAGCCGCTCCTCCCCCGCGATCCGGACCGCCAGCGCCCGTCGCGACGCGAGCAGCTCGCCGGCGAACGACGCGCCCGCGCCGGCGACCGAACGCGCCGCCAACTCCTCGGGGGTGAGGTCACCGAGCCGGCGGAGCAGGTCGGCGGCGTCGTCGACGTTGCGCGCCCAGCGACGCTCGTCGAGGTGCTGCAGCTCCGCCTCGACCGACGCCAACGAGGCGGCGTCGATGAGCTCGCGCAGCTCGTCGTCGCCGAGCAGTTCGGCGAGCAGATCGCGATCGAGCGTGAGCGCCTGCGCCCGGCGCTCGGCCAACGGCGCGTCCCCCTCGTAGAGGAAGTTGGCGATGTACGCGAACGCGAGGGAGGACGCGAACGGCGACGGGCGCGGCGTCTCCACCGACACGACGCGCACCTTCCGCGAACGGATGTCACGCGCGAGCGACACGAGACCGGGCAGGTCGAAGACGTCGCGCAGGCACTCGCGATAGGTCTCGAGCAGGATCGGGAACGAGCCGTACTGGGATGCGACGGCGAGCAGGTCCGCCGCCCGCTGGCGCTGCTGCCAGAGCGGCGTGCGAGAGCCCGGGCGTCGACGCGGCAGTAGCAGCGCGCGGGCCGCGTTCTCGCGAAAGCGCGAGGCGAACAGGGCCGAGTTGGCGACCTCGCTCACCACGAGCTCCTCGATCTCGTCGGGGTCGAGCAGCACGTCCTCGGTGGGCGGGACCTCGTCGGCCTCGGGCAGCCGCAGGACGAACCCGTCGTCGCTCCACATCGACTGCACCTCGACCGACAGCCGCTCCTTGATGCGGTGCTCGACGGCCAGTGCCCACGGCGCGTGCACGCGCGCGCCGAACGGCGTGAGCACGCACACCCGCCAGTCGCCGAGCTCGTCGCGGAAGCGCTCGACGACGACCTGCCGGTCGGTCGGGACCGCCCCGGCGACCTCGCGCTCCTCCTCCACGTACAGCCGGAGGTTGCGGACCGCCAGCTCGTCGAGGCCGCACCGCTCGGCGAGCTGCGCGTCTGACCACGACGGCGACTCGCGCAGGAACGCGCCGATGGCCCGGCCGAGCTCGAGCGGCCGGCCGAGCCCGTCGCCGTGCCAGAACGGCATCTTCCCCGGCTCACCGGGTGCCGGCGTGACGACGACCCGGTCGCGCGTGATCTCCTCGATGCGCCACGTCGACGCGCCGAGGATCATCGTCTCGCCGACGCGCGACTCGTACACGAACTCCTCGTCGAGCTCGCCGACGCGCGAGCCCTCGGGCGTGAACACGCCGTACAGCCCGCGGTCGGGGATCGTGCCGCCGCTCGTGATCGCCAGCATCTTCGCCCCGCTGCGCGCCGTGAGCGTGCCGGCGACGCGGTCCCAGTTCAGCCGTGGACGCAACTCGGCGAACTCGTCCGACGGGTAGCGCCCGGCGAGCATGTCGAGCACGTTCTCGAGCAGCTCGCCCGACAGGTCGGCGAACGGGTACGCGCCGGTGACGACGTCGTGCACCTCTTCGACCGTCAGCGTGTCGACGCTGCACATCGCCACGATCTGCTGGGCGAGCACGTCGAGCGGGTTGCGCGGCACCGACGTCTCCTCGATGAGCCCGTCCTGCATCCGCATGGCCACGACCGCGGCCGACACGAGGTCGCCGCGGTACTTCGGGAAGATGCGGCCGCGTGACGGCTCGCCGACCCGGTGCCCGGCGCGGCCGATCCGCTGCAACCCCGACGCGACCGACGCCGGCGACTCGACCTGCACGACGAGGTCGATCGCACCCATGTCGATGCCGAGCTCGAGGCTCGACGTGGCGACGAGCGCGGGGAGCTTGCCCGCCTTGAGCTGGTCCTCGATCTCGAGCCGCTGTTCGCGCGCGATCGAGCCGTGGTGGGCGCGCACGAGCTCGGGCGGCCCGCCCTCTTCCTCGCTGAGCTCGTTGAGGCGGGCCGCCAATCGCTCGGCGAGTCGCCGCGAGTTGACGAAGACGAGCGTCGAGCGGTGCTGCTTGATGAGGTCGAGGAGCACGGGATGGATCGCCGGCCATAAGGACGACCGCACCTCGGGATCACCCGCCGCCGGCCCGCTCAGGACGAGCTCGTCGCCGGTGCGCGGTCGGGAGAGCTCGCCCATGTCCTCGACGGGCACCACGATCTGCAGCTCGAGGGGCTTCCGCACGCCGGCGTCGACGATGGTGACGGGCCGCGGCCGCCCGGCCCTCACGTCGCGCCCGCCGAGGAAGCGCGCCACCTCGTCGAGCGGGCGCTGCGTCGCCGACAGCCCGATGCGCTGCGGTGGTACCTCGGTCAGGCGGTCGAGCCGCTCGAGGCTGAGCGCGAGGTGGGCGCCGCGCTTCGTGCCGGCGACGGCGTGGATCTCGTCGACGATGACCTGCTCGACGTTCGCCAGCGCGCTGCGGGCGTTGGACGTGAGCATGAGGTACAGCGACTCGGGTGTCGTGATGAGGATGTCCGGCGGGTGGCGCACGATGTCGCGACGCTCGCCCTGCGACGTGTCGCCCGTGCGGGTCGCGACCCGGATGGCGTTGACGCGCTCGCCGGCACGGTCGGCGGCGAGCTCGATGCCGGTCAGCGGCGCGCGCAGGTTGCGCTCGACGTCGTACGTCAGCGCCTTGAGCGGCGAGACGTACAGGACGCGGCACCGCTCCTTCTCCTCGTCCGGCGCGGGTTCGGTGAGCAGGCGGTCGATCGCCCAGAGGAACGCGGCGAGCGTCTTGCCGCTGCCCGTCGGCGCCAGGATCAGCGTGTGGTCGCCCTTCGAGATGGCGTCCCACCCCTGCTCCTGCGCCGGCGTCGGCGCGTCGAACGTGGCGTCGAACCACTCCCGCGTGCGGGGCGAGAACCGGTCGAGCGCGCCCATTCGGGCTTCAGGCTACGGGGGTACTGTGACATTCGTGGATGCCGTCCGATGGACCGCGCGCCCGACGTTGCGCCGGCCCGTGCTGGTGGCGGCGTTCGAGGGCTGGAACGACGCCGCGGACGCGGCGACGACCGCGGTGAAGTACCTCGACGAGCGCTGGTCGGCGCGAGAGTTCGCCGAGATCGACCCCGAGGAGTTCTATGACTTCTCGTCGACGCGCCCGCAGGTGCGACTGGTCGACGGCCTGACCCGCGAGATCGTGTGGCCGGCGAACACGTTCTCGGCCGCGGGGCTCCCTGCGGCGCGGCGCGACGTCGTCCTCGCCCTCGGGACCGAGCCGCAGCTGCGGTGGCGGACGTTCTGCGAGCAGGTCCTGTCGATCGTGCGCGAGACCGGCGTCGAGCTCGTGCTGACGCTGGGCGCGCTGCTCGCCGACGTGCCCCACACGCGGCCGGTGCAGGTGACCGGCACCGCCGCCGACGACGAGCTCGTCTCGCGTCTCGGCCTGCAGCGGTCGCGCTACGAGGGCCCGACGGGGATCGTCGGCGTGCTGCACGACGCGCTGTCGCGCGCCGGCGTGCCGTCGGCATCGCTGTGGGCGGCGGTGCCGCACTACGTCGCCGCCACGCCGTCGCCGAAGGCGGCGCTGGCGCTCGTGCAGCGCACCGCCGACCTGCTCTCGTCGCCGATGGTCGTGACCGATCTCGAGATCGCGGCGGCGTCGTACGAGCGCCAGGTGTCGGAGGTCGTCGAGGCCGACGACGACGTGTCCGCCTACGTGCGCCAGCTCGAGGAGCGCTCACCCGACGAGGACGACGACGAGCTCGACGACGAGGACTACGCCACCGGCGAGGCCGACTTCAGCGAGGTCGACCTGCCTTCGGGCGACGCACTGGCCGCCGAGCTCGAACGCTTCCTGCGCGACCACGACCAGCGCCCGCCCGAGGACTGAGCCACCCACACGTTCTGGTACCTACTGCGGGGCCAGATCGGCCCCGCAGTAGGTACCAGAAGCAGGAGCGCGCTAGCGCAGCACCTCGTGCGACACGCGCCGAAGCCGGTTCTGGTCGGTGTGCGCGAGCAGGCCGTCGCAACGGGCGTGCTCGATCGTCGTCGTCTCGGCGTAGGTGAACGTGTCGTCGTCGACCAGCGTGACGGTGCACTCGTAGCGCACGGCGCGCGCCGCCTTGTCGAGGTACTGGTTCGACAGGATCCCGTAGGTCTCCGAGCCGACGTCGGCCTCCATCCTGAACGAGCGGGCGTCGGCGGTCGTGGTGCCGCCGGCGATGACCGTCGAGCCCCGGGGCACCGTGAAGCAGCGCATCACCTGACCGTTGCCGGCGTCCCACAGCCAGTAGCCGATCTCGGTGTGGAACGGCAGCTCCTCGTCGCCGCGCCACGCCGCCATGCGGTAATCGAGCCCGTAGAGGCACTGCTCGCCGTTGTCGACGGGCCCGAAGGGGCTGAACGTGATGCGCTCGCGGTACTTCGTGTCGCCGATCGCGCCGTCGGCGTGGTGGTACGAGACGTCGAGGCCCTCGTCGCCTTCCCACGTCCCGACCAGCGCGGCGAGCGGACCGAGCTCTTCGTGTGCCATGCCTCGTCCTAACGCCACACGATGACCGGCATTCCGTTCGGCACGATGTCGAACAGGAGGTCGGCGTCGCTGTAGGTCACGCGGGCGCAACCATGGCTCGCGGGATAGAGCGGCACCGGGTCGTAGCCGTGGATCGCGTACCCGCCCGAGAAGTGCATCGTCTTGTACATGCCGTCGGCGTTGAACCCGGGGCGGTGGTCGAGGATGCGGAACAGGCCGATGATCGTCGGCGTGGACGGCTTGCCCGTCGAGGTGTGCACGGACACGAGCACGGCGCCGTTGCGCACGACCTGCACGAGCTGGCGGGCGATCGAGATCTCGACGTGGTCGCCGTGCGACGCGGTGATGTCGGGGCGCAGCACCGGCGGCCGCTCACGTCGCGCCAACACGTCGAGCTCGCTGCCGCCGACATCGCCGGTGACGGGCAGGCCGAACGCCTTCTGCAGCGCGTACAGCGCGAAACGCGTCTGCGTGTCGTAGCGCCCCTCGACGTTGCCGGGGTGAAAGCCGATGTCGACGAGCCGGCGCTGGATCGCGCTCACCACCGGCCCACTCGATCCGTAGCGCCGGGCGGGCGACCCACCGCCCTCGGCGATCACCGCCTCGACGATCGCGTCGACGGCCGCCTCGCCCCCGACGATCGTCGTGCCCGCCGGGCGCCAGAACCGGTACCAGCCGTCGAGCGCGCCGTGCCACGCGGTCGGGTGCGTCAGCAGCAGCGGCACGTTGAACGCGCCCGCCAGCGCGGCCGCACTCATGCCGTCGCTCCACTGCGACGCGACGACGGCATGGTTGGCGCCGACGCCGTTGCGCACGCCGAGCGCGGCGACCTCGGTGCCGGTCGAGAACACGTCGTCACCGGCCACCCGCTCGGCGCCACCCGCCGGGACGGCAGCCGCGGCGCCGACGGCGTAGACGTGCGCGGGCGAAAGCGAGTCGAGCGCGGACTGCGTCGACGCCAGCACCGCGCCGCCAGCCGTCAGCAGCAGCGCCCACCCCTTCGCCGCCGCCAGCGCGCCCGCCACGACGCCCGCGGCCGCGTCACCGGCGTCGACCAGGAGGACGGAGGCGCGCGGTGCGAAACCGCTCGCCGTCGCCACCGCCGCGGCGGTCGACGGCGCGTCGTCGCCGGACCGGCGCGTCACGGCGCCGACGACGCCGCGCACGGCGTCCTCCACCATCGCCGACACCGCCGCCGTCCCACCGACGATGAACACCCTCGACGGGTGCAGCCGGGTCAACTCCGCACGTGTGTCGTCGCGCAACACGTCGGGCTGCGTCAGCAGGACTGGCGCGTGCCCGGCGAGACCGGCCAGGCCCGAGGCCGAGAGCGCGTCGCGATGGTCACGCCCACCGGCGAGCACGACGACCGACGACCCGTTCGGCCACCCGCGACGCGACACCGCGATGCTCGTCGCGTAGCGGTCGGCGCCGGCGACGCGCTCGACGGCGACACCCGCGCTCGCCGCCGGCACGACCGACGGCACCACCGTCACGCCCGCCGCCACGACCGCCGCCGACAACAGCCCGCCCACACCCCGCCGCCTCATATGCGACGAAGTGTGGCACCACCCCACCGACAATTGCGCGCCAAACCGCCCTCAGAGGGCGGAATACGCGAAAAGTTCGGAGGGCGTTACGGCGCCAGCCTCGGCCACGGGTGCGACTGCTCGAACAGCCGCGCCAGCCGGAGCACCACGTCGTCGGCGTGCCGGCGCCCGACGATCTGCAAACCGACCGGAAGACCGTCCGCACTCAGGCCCGCGGGCACGGAGCACGCCGGGTTCCAGCACAGGTTGGCGAGCATCGTGTACGGCGTCGGGCCCGCCGGCGCATCGCGACCGTCGATCGTGAACGGCAGCGGCCCCTCGGCCGCGAACGCGGGTACCGCCGTCGTCGGGCACAACAGCACGTCGATCGACTCGAACAGCTGCCCGAACGCCTCGTCGAGCTCGTTGCGCCGCTGGAACCAGCGGGCGATGCGCGCCGGTGTGACGTCGGCCGTCCGGCGGTACGACCCGCGCGCCAGGCCGGTGAACTCGTCCGCCCGCTCGGGCCACATGCCGGGCTCGATGTCCATCCAGAGGTCGATCCCGCCGGCGGTCAGCCACGTGCGAAGCGGGTCGGGCATCGAGATCTCGACGTCGACGGGCTTCAGCCCGGCCTCGCTGATGAGCGCGTCGGCGGCGGCGCGCGTCAGCCCGTCGACCTCCTCGCTGCACGCGGCGAAGCCCTGGTCGCTCGTCCACGCGACCCGCAACCCGCTCACCTCGAGCGTTTCGATCGCCCGCTCGTAGACGACCCCGGCCGGCGGCAACGACGCACGGTCGAGCACCGACGGCCCGGACACGACGTCGAGGTGGCGCGCGGCGTCGGCGACGTTCGTCGTCAGCAGGCCGAACACCGACGTCATCGACGCGGCCGGGCGCTCGTGCGGGATCCGCCCGTACGACGGCTTCATGCCGAACAGGCCCGAGAACGCGGCCGGGATGCGGGTCGACCCGCCGCCGTCACTCGCCGTCGCCGCCGGCACGAGCCCCGCGGCGACCGCGGCCGCCGAGCCGCCCGACGACCCGCCCGGCGTACGTGACACGTCCCACGGGTTGCGCGTCGTGCCCCACGCCTTCGTCGACGTGAAGCACGTGATGCCGAACTCCGGCGCCGCCGTCTTGCCGACCGGCACCGCGCCGGCGGCCCGCAGGCGGCCCAGGTGCACGGAGTCGCGTTCGACCGGCGGGCGGTCCTTGAACAGCAGCGAACCGTGCGAGGTCGGCATGCCGGCGCAGTCCTCGAGGTCCTTCACGCCGATCGGCACGCCGGCGAAAGGGCCGGGGTCCTCACCCCGTGCGACGGCGGCGTCGACCGCCTGCGCCGACCGCCGCGCGAGGTCGGCGTCGACGTGCACGAACGCGTTGAGCCGCTCGTTGCCGGCGTCGATCGCGGCCAGGCACTCGTCGAGGACGTCGACGGCCTTCAGGTCACCGCGCCGCACGGCTTCCGCGATCTCGATCACCGTACGCACGACAGCACCTCCGTCATCGACTTCTCGATCCCTTCTGCGAGGACACCCACATCGGGCACCGCATCTCCGTCTGCCGTCAGCGCGAAGCCGAGCTGACCGTCGTAACTGAGCACCCCCACCGTCACCGCCATGTTGTCGATGACGCCGACGTACGGGAACGCCTCGAGCAGCCGCGCGCCGAACGCGTACATCGGCACCTGCGGGCCGGGCACGTTCGTCACCACGAGGTTCACGAAGCGCTGCAACCGCACCAGCCGCGACGCCAGGGCGAAGATCGTCGGCGGGAACCACCCGGTGAGCGACAGCAGCGCGTCGGTGCCGGCGACCTCGCCGGACGTCTTCAGGTGCGCCATCTCGTCGCGCACGCGCTCCAGCCGGCGCACGGGGTCGGCCTCGTCGACGGGCAGGGCGGCGAACACCGCCGACACGCGGTTGCCGAGGTCGCGCGCGTCGTGGTCCTCGGCCCGCATCGACACCGGCACCATGACGCGTACGGACAGGTCGTCGACGTGCTCGCCCCGCTCGAGCAGGTAGCGACGCACGCCGCCGGCGACCGCGGCGAGGACGACGTCGTTGACGGTCGCGTCGAACGCCCGGCGCACGCGCTTGGCGTCGTCGAGCGACACCCGCACGAGGTCGACGCGCCGCTGCGGCCCCACGGCCACGTTGAAGGGCAGGCGGGAGACGACGCGCCCCATCTCCTCGACGGCGCGCACGGTGCCGATCGCCCGGTCGAGCACGCGCTTGGGACCGCGCAGCGCGGCGCGAACGGATCGCAGCGCCTCGGCCGGCTGGGTCGCCCGCTCCACGACCGAGTCGACGAGGAGCTTCACCCGGTTGGGCGGCGGCGACGGCTGCCACGGCAGCGGCGTGACCGGCACCGGCGTGCGCTCGGCGTCGAGCAGGACCGACGCGAGGTCGACGCCGGCGATGCCGTCGACCATGGCGTGGTGCGTCTTCAGGATGAACGCCACGCGGTCGCCTTCGACGTTCTCGACGAACCACGCCTCCCACAGCGGCCGGCGCCGGTCGAGGAGCTGCGCCTGGATGCGGCCGACGAGTGCGAGCAGCTGTGACTCGTCGCCGGGGTTCGGGAGCGCGGTGTGGCGGACGTGGTGCTCGATGTCGAAGGCCTCGTCGTCGACCCAGATCGGGCGTCCCTGCGACAGCGGCACGGTCGCGAGGCGCTGGCGGAACCGGGGCGCGAGGTGCAGCCGGGCGGCGATGTGGGCGCGAACCTCGTCGAGGCGGAACCGCCCGGCGCCGTCGAAGAACGGCGCGCCCTCGAGGAGCGCGAGCGAACCGACGTGCATCGGCGTACTCGCCGACTCGAGGTGGAGGAACGCCGCGTCCTGCGCCGTGAGACGGTCGTAGGCCATGTGGCCTCGCAGCCTTACGCGTGGACGCCGTACGGCGCCATGCGGGCGGCCGCGTCGGGGAACACCGCCTGCATCGCGGCGACGAGGTCGGCGGGCCTGGCGATGCGGAACGCGTTGCGGGCGACGTAGTGACGCAGCGCGCAGTCCACGAGGCCGGGGTCGCCCAGCGCGGCGAGTGCCTGCGTCCCTTGCACGTAGACACCCCGGTAGTACGACGACTGGCGGGGCTCCCAGTAGGCCATCGGCGCGCCGACGCGGCCGCGGGCGTCGACCGGGACGGACTTGGTGCGGAAGGCGGCGAGTGTGTTCTCGTACCGCGCCTCGGCGTAGCTGGCGAGGCCCTCGTCGAGCCACGGGTCGCGGCCCTGGTCGTTGCCGACGAGCCCGTAGAACCACTGGTGCCCGACCTCGTGCGACGTCGTCCGTCCGATCGTCGTCGGCCCCTGCTGGATGTGCCCGGGGAACTCGATGCCGCCGTCGAGGTGAGGCGTGACGGCGAGCGTGAGCGACGGCCACGGGTAGTTGCCGAAGCGGCGGCCGAAGTCCTCGAGGACCCTGACCTCCTTGGCGAGGAACGTGCCGGGCGAGACCGTCAGCCCGGCGGCGACGCCCACGGTCACCGCGACGTCGTCCGGCGCGTGGGCGGTTGCGGTGGCGATCGCGAAGCGCCCGACGGACATGGCGAAGTCGCGCACGGCGGTGGCGCGGAAGCGGCCGTCGACTCCTTCTGCGACGCCGGACGTCAGCGCCGTGAGCCCGTCGGGGACGCGCACCGAGACCGCGAAGTCGGCGACGGGTGACGTCGCCGCTTCCGCGAAGCCGCTGGTCGGTGGCTCGGTCGCCCACCCGACGCCCGGCTCCCACGCGAGGAGCGGGAAGAACGTGCCGAGGCGAACGCTGTCCCCGGTCCGGCTGATGCGGTCGTCGACCTCGCCCGGCAGCGTCAGCTGGTACGGCAGGTGCGCCTCGATCCGGCGCCCGGGGACGAGCGGTCCGGTTCGCACGACCAGCGTCGTCGCGTCCGTGCGGTCCGAGGGGACGGGATGGCCGCCGGCGAGGGTGACCGGACCGGTGTCGAGCCGCCCGCCCTTGGCAGCGATGCGAGGCGAGTTCGGCCACAGGCGGAACACGAGCCGGTCGGTGCTCAGGTCGGGCGTGAACCGGACGGTGACGTCGCCGCGTACGACGTTGGCGGCGAGGTCCACGTCGACGTTCAGGACGTAGCTCGGCCGGTTCGGGTCCGGCGCGTTGCGCGCCGGCACGGGCGGGCACGTCGGCGCCGGGGCCGGCGCGGGCGTCGCCACCACACCCGGCGGACTCGTCGACGCCACCGTCGACGTGGTTGTCGTCGGCGGCGCCGTCGACGACGCCGATGTCGTCGCCGTGCCCCGCGTCGTCGTCGACGACGACGCGGCATCGTCGCCTCCCGAGCTGCACGCGGCGGCGAGGACGAGGACGGCACCGAGCGCGGCGAGGCGGCGCACCCGGGCCACTGTAGGGTCGGCGTCGATGGGCCCGGTCCTCACCCCGGTGTGCGTGTGGGTGGCCCGGCCCGACGTCGTGATCGCCCTCGACGAGCGCTTCGGCGAACCCGTCGACGCGTACGTGAACGGGTCGCAGGTGTGGATCCGCGACGACGGACCCGGCGACATCGCGCTCGAGTGGCGGCTGCACCCGATCGCGGGGTACCGCAAGCCGCAGGGCGTCGACACCTACGCGCTGTTCGCCGAGACCGCGCACGCGCTGGCGACGGGTGCCGAACCGCCGGCGCCGCTCGAGCGGCTGTGGGACGGCCTCGAGGTCTTCGCCGCCTATGGCGACGAGGTCGAGCCGGCGACGCTCGCCGCGTCGTGCACCGACGCGCTCGGCATCGCGCCCGACGCATCCGGTCTCGTCGACCACGCCGTTATCGGCGACGAGTGGGAGAAGACCGGCGGCAACGTGTCGATCGTCGACTCGCTGCTCGTGCAGCTACGACGCTGAGGCCGAACCCCGAACTCGGCGTAGATCTGAACCTCTGCAGTACCGATCTACGCCGAGTTCGTCCCGGGGTCCGACTTCCACGGCTGGTCGCGGGGCTGGTCGAACAGGACGTCGACGGGCTCGCCGCGGATCGCCTTGAAGACGTGCTCACCCCACCGGTCGATCCCGGCGAGCGGCTGGGGCAGGTCGTCGGGCGCGAACCAACCGACGTCGGCGCACTCGAGCGGGTGCGGTCGCAGCTCGCCGCCGATCGCCCGGCAGAGGAACACGAGCGAGTACAGCGGGATGCGGGTGAAGCCGAGCCGCAACCCGTCGAGGACGGCGATCAGCCGCTCGACCCGGACCTCGATGCCCGTCTCCTCCTCCACCTCCTTCACCACGACCTCGCTGGCCGAGTAGCCCACGTCGGCCCACCCCGTCGGATAGAGCCAGATGCCGGAGTCGGCCCGCTTCACGAGCAGCAGCTGGTTGGCGTCGTTCGTGACGACCGCGCCGACCGCGACCTTCGGCGTCACGTAGCCGGCGACGCCGCTGCCGACGACCTTGAGCCACTCCTCGACGAGGACCTCGGACTCGAGCTCGTGCCCAGCCGCGACGCGCATGTCCGCGGCGACCTTCAGCACCTCCTCGAACCGCTCGCGCTCGTAGAGGTTGTCGCTGAACCCGAGCCCCGTGCGGGCGATGCCCGACAGTGCCTCGCTCCAGCGCAGCAGCTCGGCGGCGGTCACCGGGCGGTCGTCGGGCACCGCGGCACCGTACCGCCCGCCGGCGGCGTCGGGCTCTACGCGGCGTGACGGTGGCGGTGGCGCACCGGCGTGACGTGCTCGGCCGCGGCCTGCACGGCGGATCGAGCCGCCCGACCCGACGCGCGCAGCCACATGGCGAGGACCCAGGCGACGCCGCGCACGACGAGACCGATGAGCCGCATGACGCCGTACAGCACGGCCATGGCGAGCAGGCTGCCGAACACGATCGCCGCCATCGCCAGCCAGAACGTCGTCACGGGCCGAGTGTGTACCTCCCGACCACGCCTGCCAATCGGCTACTTGGGGGGTGTGCGCGTCACGCGATGCCGGCGAGCGACCGGACCAGCGCGAGCCCCGCGGGCGTCCCGGTCCAGTGGCGCTCGACGGCGCCATGCCCGGCGCGCCGCACGACCGACCGCAGGACGAGCGCGATGACGACGACGTCGTCGGCGTAGCCCACCAGCGGGACGACATCGGGAACGAGGTCGACGGGGAAGGCGAGGTACGCGACGACGAACGCCAGTCGCCGGCGGACACCGCGCGGCAGCGACGCGTCGGCCGCCAACCCGCGTACGAGGCGGGCGACGTCGGGGACGAGCCGGCTCGCCTCCCGCAGGTCGATGCCCCGCGGTCGCAACAGCGCGAGCAGGGCGACGAACGCGACCCACGTCACGCCGAGCGAGACGGCAACGCCGAGCAGCCAGCGCAGCGGCATGCGCTACACGCGCGAGAGCTCGAGCAGGATCGCCCGCTCGACCTCACGGGCCAGCTCGCCGTCGAGCTTCTGCCCGCCGCCGTCGCAGACGTAGAAGGTGTCCACCACCTCGTGACCGTACGTCGCCACCGTGGCGTGACGGACGTCGAGGTCCAGCTCCGCGAGCGCGCGCGCGATGCGGTACAGCGTCCCCGGCGCGTCCGGGGCGCGGACCTCGACGACGGTGGACGCCGCCGACGCGTCGTCGACGACCGCGACCGTGCGGGGCACGCCGGCGGCGGCGGCGACCGCGCTCGGGCGGGGCCGGTACTGGCGGGCCCGATCGGCGAGGCGGGACTCGAGCGACAGCCGCCCCGCCAGCGCCCGCCGCAGGTCACCGGCGAGGGCGTCGCGGTCGGGGCCGTCGCCGACTGCCGTCACGACCTCGAACTCGTCGGCGGCTAGGCCGTCGCCGGTCGACGACAACCGCGCCCGAAGGACGTCGAGCCCGTGGAGCGCGAGTGTCCCTGCGACGCGGGCGAACAGACCGGGCCGGTCGGGCGCGGCGACGACGACGACCCCGTCGTCCACGTCGACCGCCGGCTCGCCGGACGCGCGGGCCGCGGCGACCGCCTTGTCCTGCCGGACCGACAGCTGGTCGACGGGTGCGACGACCGAACCGCCGTCGTCGCCGGCGAGCAGACGGTCCGCGCGCGCCACGAGGTCGGCGACGAGCCCCGCCTTCCATCGCCCCCATGCCGCCGGTCCCGTCGCCAGCGAGTCGGCTTCCGTGAGGGCGTGCAGCAGCGCGAGCGTGTCGCGCTCGACGACCGCCTCCGCGACCGCGGCGATCGTCGCCGGGTCGTCGAGGTCGCGGCGCGTGGCGAAGTCGGCGAGCAGCAGGTGGTGGCGGACCAGCGTCACGAGCACCCCGACGTCGTCCGCGTCGAACCCCATGCGCGCCGCCACGTCGTGGATCAACGCGACGCCGACGTCGACGTGGTCGCCGGTGGTGCCCTTGCCCAGGTCGTGCAACCACGTGCCGACGAGCAGGAGGTCGGGGCGCCGCACCCGTCCGACGAGGGCCGCCGCCTGCGCCGCCGCCTCGCACAGGTGCCGGTCGACCGTGAAGCGGTGGTAGGCGTTGCGCTGCGGCCGGCTCCGCACGGTCTCCCATTCGGGAAGTACGCGCGTCATGAGGTCACGCTGGTCGAGCGCCTCGAACACCGGGATCGCCGCTGATCCGGCCGCGAGCAGCGCGACGAGCGAGTCGCGCGCGTCCGCCGGCCACCGCCCGTCGAGCACCGGCGCCGAAGCCGCGAGCCGGTCGAGCGACCGCCGACCGATGGTCGTGCCGTGCGTCGCGGCTGCGGCCGCCACCCGCAGCACGAGCGCCGCGTCCGCGGCGGGATCGGCGTCGGCGGTGAGCTCGACGTCGCCGTCGCGCAGCACGACGCCGTCACCGATCTCGCGGTCGCGCCCACCACCGCGACCGACGGGACCGGCGAGGGTGTCGCGCACGCGTCGCCATGCCTCGTCGCTCGTCCACGCGATCGTCCGGGCCGCGGTCGCGATGCGCGACATCAGCGCGTCGGCGTCCGCGTCACCGAGGGCCTCGGCCACGCCGTCCTGCTCCTGCAGGAGCAGGCGGTCGAGCGCCTTGCCCGTCCGCCGGTGCAGCTCGACCCGCGCCGCCAGCAGCGTGTCGTACGCTCCTGACAGCGCCTCGTCGTCCCCGGGGAGCAGGACGCGCTCGGCCGCCTCGGCCCAGCGCAGCGCGTGGACGTCGCGCAGGCCACCGCGGCCCTCCTTCAGGTCCGGCTCGAGCAGGAAGGCGACCTCGCCGGCGCGTGCGTGCCGTTCGGCGACGGCGTCGGCCAGCACGCGGAGCCAGTGGCGGGCCCGACGCCGCCACTGCGCCCGTGCCCGCGTGATCACGTCCTCGGCCATGGACGCATCGCCGGCGACGACGCGTCCGGTCAGCAGCGACGTCGCCACGTCGAGGTCGTCGTCGGCCAGCTTCAGCGCGTCCTTCACGGTGCGCACGCCGTGTCCGACCTTCAGTCCGGCGTCCCACAACGGGTACCAGAGGCGCTCGGCGACCGCGCCGATGTCGCGCTGCTTCTTGCCGTACAGCAACAGCACGTCGATGTCCGAGCACGGTGCCAGCTCGCGCCGGCCGTACCCGCCCACCGCGACGAGCGCGACGTCGCGCTCGTCACCGAGCAGCGTCGCGAGCCACCGATCGATCTCGGCGGCCCGCGACGCCACTTCGGCGCGGACGTCAGAGGGCGTCGTTGCCCATCTCCCCGGTGCGGATGCGCACCACGTTGGCGACGTCGACCACCCAGACCTTCCCGTCGCCGATCTTTCCGGTGCGGGCGGCGTCGACGATTGCGTCGGCGACGCGGTCGGCCTCGTCGTCGTCGCTCAGGATCTCGATGCGCACCTTCGGCACGAAGTCCACCGTGTACTCGGTCCCGCGGTACACCTCGGTGTGGCCGCGCTGGCGGCCGAAACCCTGCACCTCGGACACCGTCATCCCCTGGACGCCGAGGCCCCGGAGCGCTTCCTTCACGTCGTCGAGCTTGAACGGCTTCACGATCGCGGTCACGAGCTTCATCAGCCGATCCTCCCCATCGACGCGAAGTCACCGAACGAATAGGCGTGCTCTGCGTGCTGGCTGAGGTCGAGGCCCTCGAGCTCCTGCTCGGGCGTGACCCGCAGGCCGATCACCACGTCGATCACCTTGGCGAGCACGAACGACACCACGAACGAGAACACGATCGTGGCACCGACGGCGACGAGCTGGTCGACGATGAGGTCGCTGCCGCCGCCGAAGAACAGCCCGCCGAACGACTTGTCGGCGAACAGCCCGAGCAGCAGCGAGCCGGTGATGCCGCCGACGAGGTGGACGCCGACGACGTCGAGCGAGTCGTCGTAGCCGAACTTGAACTTGAGCTGGATGGCGAGGAAGCAGATGACACCGGCGAGGAAGCCGATGACGATCGGCGCCATGCCGCTCACGAAGCCCGCGCACGGCGTGATGGCGACGAGGCCGGCGACCGCACCGGACGCACCGCCGAGCGTCGTGGCGTGCCCGTCCTTGATGCGCTCGACGAGGAGCCAGCCGAGCATCGCCGCCGCCGCCGCGAGGTGCGTGTTCATGAACGCCTGGGCGGCGAGGCCGTTGGCGCCGAGCGCCGACCCGGCGTTGAAGCCGAACCAGCCGAACCACAGGATGCCGGTGCCCAGCAGCGTCAGCGGCAGTGAGTGTGGTGGCATCGCCTCGCCGGG
This sequence comes from Acidimicrobiales bacterium, assembly GCA_035700105.1. Taxonomy (GTDB): domain Bacteria; phylum Actinomycetota; class Acidimicrobiia; order Acidimicrobiales; family DASSOZ01; genus DASSOZ01. Next base: position 4,367 of record DASSOZ010000005.1, on the reverse strand, counting down.
CCATCCTCGCCGTTTGCCGAGGACCATGACGAGCGCGAGTGCGGCGATGCCGGCGTTGATGTGGACGACGGTGCCGCCGGCGAAGTCGAGTGCGCCCCGCTTGAACAGCCAGCCCGTCGGGCTGAACACCCAGTGGGCGACGGGGGCGTACACGAGGATCATCCAGAGGCCGAGGAACAGCGCGTACGCGCTGAACTTCAGCCGGTCGGCGGTGGCGCCGGTGATGAGCGCCGGCGTGATGACGGCGAACATCATCTGGTAGCCGGCGAAGGCGAGGGGCGGGATGCTCAGCGCCAGCGCCCCGGTGTAGCCGGGCAGTTGCGTCTTCACGTCGGCCAGGTGCCGAAGGAACGCGAAGTCGAAGTTCCCGATCCAACTGCCGCCGTCACCGAAGGCGAGGCTGAAGCACAGCGCCGCCCACAGCACACTGATCAGGCCCATCGCGAAGTAGTTCTGCATGAGCATCCCGAGGACGTTCTTCGCGCGGACCATGCCGCCGTAGAAGAACGCCAGGCCGGGTGTCATGAACAGAACGAGTGCCGCCGATGCGAGCACCCACGCGGTGTTGCCGGAATCCATTGCACCTCCCTGTCGATTGTCTGTCGGCAGGCTGCCGGTACGGCGTTGCACGGCTGTTCCGGAAGTGTTTCGTTCGTGTGAACATGTCCGGGCATGCGAGAATGGGTGCCCTGATGGCGGTTCGGGACGATTGCCGGCACTACATCCGGCGCACGACGCCGGCGGGCGACGCGCTCGAGCGGTGCCGGTGCGAGGCCGCCGAGGAGATGCCGTTCGCGTGCCCGGAGGCGTGCCTGTTCTTCGAGCCGAGGACGATCTCCGACTCGGGCTGGACCCGCTAGGAGGCTGCTGAACAATGCTGGTACGCATCTCGCCGGCTGTCGCCGCCGAATCGCGGCGTCCTCGCCCCTCGAAAATGCGCTGCATTTCCTTCGGGCCTGCGTCCTTGCGCTCGACGCCGAGCAGCTCGGCGGATCTGCGCACCGATTACTCAGCAGACTCCTAGGCGCTACCGACGATCTCGCCGAGGCGGGCGAAGAACTCGCTTCGCTTCATCGCGGTGACGCCCGAGCGTTCGTTGGCGGCCGCGAGCGTGTCGCGGTCGACGTGGCTGGCAAAGCCGATGACACGTCCCTGCAGCACCGGCAGGACGTCCAGCGTGCCCGCGCGGTTGAGGTCGAGGACGTAGACGTCCGCGTCGATGTCGGTGAGCGCGTGCGGCGTCGCGACGAACGCGGTGTCCGGCGCGGCGGCTGCGACCTTCGACCGGTCCATCAGGTCGGGGACGTACGCCGCGACACGGGTCATGCCGTGTGCCTCGCCTTGTAGGTCATCGCCTTCCACGCGCCCCACGCGATGCCGGGCGCCTGCACGGACTCGTCGATGTCCGCCCAGCTCGCCGGCGTGAGGTCGTACACGTCGTCGGCGAACGACCGCGCCTTGAACTCGTCGCGCCGCACGGGTGGAACACCTGCGTCGCGCAGCACGCGCGTCGCGAAGGGGACGGCGACGCGGCGCACGATCGTGAGCGGCGTCTCCGTCTGGTCGTCGATGTCGAGCTCGAGCAGCCGGCGGACCTCCGCGACGGTCGCGCTCGCCGCCTCCGCTCCCACCCGGGCGAGCGTTGCGGCGTCGACCGCGGCGTGCCGCGTCACCGCGGTGGCGAGCCACACAGGGATTGCGCGCTCCAGGGCATCGGCCAGCGCGGTGCCATGCTCGTGCACGGCTGATGAGGATACGAGCGCTGTCCGTCTTCGAGGGCGTGGTGTACCACTGCCACCCGATCGACCTCTCGAACCCGTGCCGACCGACCCTCGAGGTCGACGCGCTCACCCGGGAGGGTGACCTCGACGCCGGCCCGCTCCTCGTCACCGTCGCCGACTACTCCCGCATGATCGGTCCCGAACACACCCGCCGCTGCGTCGAGGAGCTGCGCCGGAAGGGCCGCATCGTCGAGCACCTCGGCGTCCCCCACGTCGCCTTCCCGACGTTCACCCTCGTCGAGGGCTGATTCCCAGGTCGTCAGCCGCAGGCGGACGCGGCGCCCTGCGCGGCGGCCTGCACCTCACGGACCGCTCGGACGTCGTTCGGGTTCGACTGCAGCAACCGGTCGAGGTCCGAGACGCGCTGCGCGCCCAGGCGCCGCAACAGCCCGTCGGCGACGCAGTAGGCGATGTCGTGCGGCGCTCCGGACGACTCGAACTCCTGGGCGATCGACCGCCGCAGCGCCAGGCCGGTGATGCCCGAGACATGTGAGGTGTCGTCGCCGCCCGGCGCAGCGGCGCCCTTGGTACCGGGGTCGCACGACTCCCACTGCACCGTGGAACCGGTCCGGGACGAGCGCGCCGGGAGACCCTTGGCCCACTCGTCGAACGTCGAGTCGAAGCGCCCGGCCGCCGCCTGGTCGTCGAACGAGACGTCCGCCCGCACGCACGTGTCGCCACCACGGCGGAAGGCGACGACCGAGTCCCCGGCCCACCCCTGCACCGCGTCCCACGCGTCCGTCCACGGGACACGCTCGGCGAGCACGACCAGCAGCGACAGCATCCCGAAGTCGCCCTCGCTGTCCTTCACGAGCTTCTCGCCCTTGCGGAGCGCCGGCGCCTTCACGTCCTCGGCGCCCTCGCCGTCGAGGTACGTCTGCGGCTCGATGATGTTCTCCTCGGTGGTCGGCGGCTTGCGCAGCAGCTCGTTGCGCGCCGCCCGGCCCCGCTCGTCCATCACCTCGTGCAGCAGGTCGGGCCCGAAGACGTACGGGAACGACATCAGCTCGACGAAGACCCGCGGCACGCCCTTGAAGTCGGCCTCGTCGGACGTCGCCTGGTCGGCCTTGTCGAGCGCGTCACGGCGCGCCGACGACAGCGTCTTGCGCCACGCGTCCTGCACGTCCTCGGCGTCGGCCTCGACGACCGCGGTGAGGGCCGCCTGCGCGCCGGACAGTTCGGGTTTCTTGTCGCCGATGTCGAAGTGCTGGTCCTGGAGCGCATGGGTCAGCTCGTGCACGAGCGTCGACCGCCGCTCGTCGTCGAGCTTCGAGCCGCGCACGATGATGCGCTCGTCCTCGAAGCGGTAGAGGCCGACGACACCGTCGCCGACGAGCTCGTCGCCCACTGCCTTCAGGTCGATGTCGCCGTGGACGAGGCCGACGGCGCGCAGCATCGCCTCGGTCGACTCGAGCTGCTCCTTGTCGTTCGCGTCGGACGTCCGGTCGTCTTGTGTGACCTCCTTTCGGAACTCGGCGTCGCGCAGGAAGTCGATCCGCACGGGGTGTTCGAACGTGAGGCCCCGCTCCTTCTCGACGAACGACACGAGGTCACGCACGCGTGGATCCCACGCCTTCGGGTGCGGCGGGGTCGTGTCGCCGTCGCGGCGCGCCACGACGACGACCGCGGCGACGATCAGGACCACGGCTGCGACCGCCAGCGCCAGGACCCGCTTCACGCCCTCACCGGCTCACGAGGGTACGGGCATCAGCTCGATCGGCGGGTCGTGGAGCCGGCACGTGAGCGCGACGGCGGCGCCCTCGAAACGCAGGCTCGTCACGCACGGCAGCAGCGGCGAGCCGGCGAGGTCGAGGCGCACGTCGCCGATCACGAGCACGCCGTCGTCGAGGCGGACGCCGCCGGTCACCGCACTGCCGGCGAGACGCAGCAGCTCCCCGAGCCCGACGGTCGCGGTCACGGTGCCGCGGTCGATACCCGTGAGCTCGACTCGCCGATGTCGCACGAGCGCGCCGCGGTCGACGTGCACGCCCCGCAGGTCGACGTCGATCGCCGTGAACCGGATGCCGCGAGCCTTCACGTCCTCCTGGTGGACGGAGACCCGCTCGACGCGGCCGTTGACGACGAGCCGGCCGAGGAACGGGAAGGAGTCGATCGATGCGGTCGTCGTGCCGCCGGCCACGCCGGGGATCGCGTCGTGCACACGTGAGGTGAGCTCGTCCTCGGCCGCCCCCCGGGCGACGACGTCGGCACCTGCGCCGAGTACGGCGAGGGCGACGAGAACGACGAGGAGGCGGATCAGGACTCGACGACGTCTTCGAGGCGGTCGACCTGGATGCCGAGCTCCTCGAGCCAGGTGATCGCCCGGACGATGGCGTCGTCGTCGCCGCCGAGCTCGCAGATCATCCAGCCCACCTCCTCCTCGACGTTGGCGCGGCGGATGTTCGGGAGCACGTCGAACTCGCGGGCCATGCGGCCGATGATCGGCTGCTTGATGAGGTGCTCCGGGAACGAGAGCTTGACCCGCACGCTGTTCACGGGCGGAAGTCTCGCACGGTGAGGGCCGCGTTCAGGTTCCCGCTACGGAGGCCCTCGAGGTCGAGGGTGACGTAGCGGTAGCCGGCGGCC
>DASSOZ010000004.1:0-10187 GCA_035700105.1 Acidimicrobiales bacterium | reverse complement strand
CCGATCTTGCTCTACCGCGAGGGCGACAACGTCGAGCTCATCACGCTCGACGAGGCGTTCATCATCGTCGCGATCCTGCTGTTGCCACCTCTGGGCGCGGTGTCGGCCGTTGCACTATCGGCGGCTGTCGGCCCGGTGCTGATGCGTCGCCCGGCCATCCGCATCGTCTTCAACGTGGCGCAGTACACCGTGGCGACGACCGCTGCGGTGACCGTCGCTCGCGTGCTCGGTGGCGGCGGTGACTTCGGCCCCCGACGCCTCGCGGCGGGAGCCGCCGCCGGGGCCGTCTTCTTCTTCGTCAACTCAGGCGCCGTCTCCGGCATCGTCGCGCTGGTCGAAGGACGCCGGCTCCGCGACGTCTGGCGCGACGGTGCGGTCGTGCGGGTCGTCACGACGACGAGCGGCATCGCGATCGGTCTGATGGCCGTCCTCGCCGAATCGGTCCATTCGTGGGCGCTCGTGTTCGCGATCGCCCCCATGCTCGCCCTCCACGCGATCTCCCAGAGCCACGTGCGCGCCCGCCGCGACCGCCAACGCGCGCAAGCGCTCCTCGAGGTTGCGCTGGACGCGCAGAAGTCGATCGGTGTGGGCACCGCGTCGGCGATCTGCGAGTCCGCGCGCCGTCACCTGCGGTGCCGGGAGGCGCGCATCGACCACGCCGCTCCACGGGCAGGCGAGCTGGGAACGCGCTTCTTCGACGAAGGCCATTCGCGCTGGCTGATCGTGTCTCGCCGTCTCGGTGACGAGCCGTTCACGGTCGGCGATCAACGGCTACTCGACGCGATCGCCACGACGACCGCCACGGCGCTCGCGAATGCCGTCCTCTACGACCAGGTCGCCGCCGAACGCAAGAAGATGACCGATGTCGTCGCGTCGTCGAGCGACGGGATCCTGAGCGTCGACGCCGACCAGCGGATCCAGTCGTGGAACCCGGCGATGGCACGCATCACCGGCATCCCCGCCGAGGAGGCGATCGGCACGCGGTCGGTGCTCGTGTTCCGGCCGCGTGACGAGCAGGGCAACGAGCTGGCCGGCACCGGGGTCCTCGGCGGCGGCGAGCCGGTCAACGTGCAGATCACGACGATCGCCAACGAGCAGAAGTGGCTCACCTGCACCTACAGCCCGCTCCCCGACGGTGGCTACGTCGTCGTCGCCCGCGACATCACGACCCAGAAGCAGGTCGACGACCTGAAGGCCGACTTCCTGGCCACCGTCAGTCACGAGCTGCGCACGCCGCTCACGCCGATCCAGGGGTTCCTCCACACCCTGATGCGCGAGGACGTCACATTCGAGGACGACCAGCGCCGGCGGTTCTACGAGGTCATGCTCCGGCAGTCCGAGCGCCTCGAGCGCCTCGTGAAGGACCTGCTCGACGCCACGAGCCTGCAGGACAGCCAGCAGCTGTTCCTACCCGAAGAGGTCGACTGGGCGTCGTCGGTCGCGCACACCGTCGAGCTCTTCCGCACGCAGGAGCCCGCTCGCGACTTCGTCCTCGAGATCGAGCAGGCGCTCCCGCACGTCGTCGCCGACGAGCAGCGGGCCGAGCAGATCCTCAGCAACCTCATCAACAACGCGATCAAGTACTCCGGCGAGACGCAGCCGGTGCGCATCACCGTCGAGGAGATCGACGGGCAGATCCGCACGACGGTCTTCGACCACGGCCCCGGTGTCCCGCCCGGCGACCGGGACCGCATCTTCGAGCGGTTCACCCGCCTCGGCGATCACCTCACCCGCAAGGTCGGCGGCGCCGGGCTGGGGCTCTTCATCGCCAAGCGCCTGGCCGAAGGGATGGGCGGCGACATCAGCGTCGACGACAGCCCCGACGGCGGCGCGGCGTTCTCGTTCACGCTGCCGCCCTACGCGGGCGCGCGGACGATCCAGCTGTAGCGCGCTCGACCCGTCAGGCGGCGGCTTCGTGCGACGCCGCCCACGCCACGAGGTCGTCCGCCGCCCACGTGTTGACCACCGATGCCGGATCGACGGCGCAGTCGACCGCGCGGTCACACCCCAGGTACTGCCACTCGAGCTGACCGGGCGCGTGGGCGTCGGTGTCGATGGCGATCTTGACGCCCATCTCCACCACCCGTGACAGCAGCCGCCGCGGTGGGTCGAGCCGCTCCGGGCGGGAGTTGATCTCGACGGCCTTGTCGTGCTCGAGGCACGCGCCGAACACCGCTTCCTCGTCGAAGGTCGACTCGGGCCGGCCCCGGCCGACGACGATCCGGCCGGTGCAGTGCCCCAGCACGTCGGCGAGCGGGTTCGACATCGCCCGCACCATCCGCGCCGTCATGCCCGTCGAGTCCTGACGCAGCTTGGAGTGCACCGACGCCACGACGACGTCCAGCTGGGACAGCAGGTCGTCGGACTGGTCGAGCGAGCCGTCCTCGAGGATGTCGACCTCGATCCCCGTGAGGATCCGGAACGACGGAGCCAGCGACTCGTTGAGCGCGGCGACGACGTCGAGCTGGCGCCGCAACCGGTCCGCCGACAGGCCCTTGGCGACCGTCAGGCGGGGCGAGTGGTCGGTCAGCACGATGTACGAGTGGCCGAGGGCACGAGCGGCCACGGCCATCTCGGCGATCCCGCTGCCGCCGTCGGACCAGTCCGAGTGCACGTGGCAGTCGCCCTGCAGCGCGGCGCGCAGCGCCTCGGCGCGCGGGTCGACCCGCTCACCGACGACGCCCTCGAGCTTGCGCAGATATGCCGGCACCTCCCCGGCGAGCGCCTCCTCGATCACGCGCGACGTCTTCTCGCCCACACCGGGAAGCGACTGAAGCTCGCCTCGTGCGGCGAGGGCGGCGACGTCGTCCGGCGACAGCGAACGCAGGGTCTCGGCCGCGCCCCGGAACGCCTTGACGCGATAGGTCGGTTCGCGCCCCCGCTCCAACAGGTACGCGATGCGCTCGAGCGCCTCGACCGGTTCCATGCGCCGGCGAGCGTACCCATGCACTCCAGCGGGTACGACGGAGGACATGACCGATGGTGAACCGACACAGGAACGCCTCGACGAGCTCGAACAGCACATCAAGGACGCGCACGATCACGCCCGCAAGATCCTGGACGAGCCCGACCCGCATCAGCCGCACTTCTACGAGAGCGGGACCGAGGGCGAGGAGTACGACGACCAGGAGATCGCCCCACCGGGCTGATCTCGTTCGCATGAACATGCACGACGCTGTATGATTTCGGCCCGTGGCCACACGGGTCGGGATCATCGGCGGGTCCGGTTACACCGGCGCGGAGCTGCTGCGTCTGTGCGCCCAGCATCCCGACCTCGACGTGGCCTGGGCCACGGGCGACACCCAGGCCGGAAACCCGATCGCCGGGCTGTACCCCAGCCTTGCCGCCCACTACGGCGACGCGACGTTCGCCACCTATGCCCCGCAGCTGATCGACGACGTCGACCTCGTCTTCCTCGCCCTCCCGCACGGCGAGTCGCAGAAGCTCGCCCCGCAACTGGTCGACAAGGACGTGAAAGTCGTCGACCTCGCCGCCGACTTCCGGCTCGACGACGCCGCGCTGTACCCGCGCTGGTACCACGACGAGCACGCCGCGCCGGAGCTGCTCGGCCGCTTCGCGTACGGCCTGCCCGAGCTGTTCCGTGACGACGTCGCCAAGGCCGACCTCGTCGCCGCGCCGGGCTGCTACCCGACCGCCGCCGGGCTCGCGCTCGCGCCGTTCACGCGCACGGGCACGGTCGAGACGACCGGCGTGGTCGTCGACGCCGCCAGCGGGCTGTCGGGCGCCGGGCGCGGCCTCAAGCACACGTCGCACTTCGGGACGGTCAACGAGGACTTCACGGCCTACGGCCTCCTCGACCACCGCCACACGCCGGAGATCGAGCTCATCACCGGCGCGCAGGTGCTGTTCACGCCGCACCTCGCGCCGATGACCCGCGGCATCCTGGCCACCTGCTACGCCCGTCCGACCGACCCGGCGGGCACGTCGACGACCACGCTCCTCGACGCCCTCCACGCCGCGTACGACGACGAGCCGTTCGTCGTCGTCCGCACCGACACGGACACGCCGCCGTCGACGAAGGCGACATGGGGCTCGAACAGCGCGCACGTAACCGCGCGCTACGACGAGCGCACCGGCTGGGTCGTGGCGATCGCCGCCATCGACAACCTCGTGAAGGGCGCGAGCGGCCAGGCCGTGCAGTGCGCCAACATCCTCCTCGGCCTCGACGAGGCCGCCGGCCTCAGCAACATCGGCGTGTACCCGTGAGCGTCACGGCCGTTCCCGGGTTCGTCGCCGCCGGCATCGCCTGCGGCATCAAGGGCGACGAGCGCCCGGACCTCGCCCTCGTCGCGACCGACGACGCGCAGCCCGTGGCCGCGGCGGCGACCTTCACGAGCAACAAGGCCAAGGCGGCGCCGGTGCTGACGTCGATGGCGCACCTGCGCGCGACCGGCGGGCAGGCCGCGGCCGTCGTCCTCAACAGCGGCAACGCCAACGCCGCCACCGGCGACAGCGGCCGGCAGCACGCGGAGCGCACGACCGAGCTCGTCGCGACGCAGCTGGGATGCGACGCCGAGCACGTCCTCGTGTGCTCGACCGGCCTGATCGGCATCCCGCTGCCGATCGCGCCCATCGAGGACGGCATCAAGCCGCTCGTCAACTCGCTCGCCAGCGACGGCGGGCACCGCGCCGCGGTTGCCATCATGACGACCGACACCGTCCCGAAGCAGGTCGTCGTCGAGACCGACGGCGGCATCACCGTCGGCGGGATGGCGAAGGGCGCGGCGATGCTCGCCCCCAACATGGCGACGATGCTCGCCGTGCTCACGACCGACGCGGCGACGGACGCGCGGACGCTCGGTGACGCGCTCCGGCGAGCGGTCGGCCGCAGCTTCAACATCCTGAGCGTCGACGGCTGCACGTCGACCAACGACACCGTCATCGTGCTCGCCAACGGGCGCAGCAACGTCACGCCCACCGACGACGAGCTGACCGACGCGCTCCAGAAGGCGTGCTTCTCGCTCGCCCAGCAGATGGCCGGTGACGCCGAGGGCTCCACGCACACGATCACGATCCGGGTGACGGGCGCCCGCAACGACGACGAGGCGGCGATCGCGACGCGCAAGGTGGCCGAGAGCCAACTCGTCAAGTGCAGCTTCTACGGCAACGACCCGTACTGGGGTCGCATCGTCAGCGAGCTGGGCAGCGCCGGCGTCGCCTTCGACCCCGACGACGTGACGATCTCGTACGGCGGGATCACCGTGTGCGATCGCGGCGTCGCCGTCGAGCACGACGCCGCCGCGGTTGCCGCCCACATGGCCCGGCGCGACGTCGACGTCGTGGCCGACCTCCACCTCGGCGACGGTGAGTCGATGATCCTCACGAACGACCTCACCCATGCCTACGTCGACGAGAACATGGGGACGTCGTGAGGAATTCGGAGGCCGAGCACAAGGCGGCGGTGCTCCACGAGGCGCTGCCGTACATCCGCCGCTTCTGGGGCAAGGTCGTCGTCGTCAAGTACGGCGGCAACGCGATCGCGAGGGCCGGAACTCGCATGCCGGCCACCAAGGGCGACGTCAACGCGGCCGGCGAGAGTTTCGGGCCGAGTCGTGACGACAAGTCCGTCTCCGGGTTCGCCGACGACATCGTCCTCATGCGCAGCGTGGGCATGCTCCCCGTCGTCGTCCACGGCGGCGGTCCGCAGATCGGCGACCTCATGGCCCGTCTCGGCAAGGAGCCGGAGTTCCGTGACGGACTCCGGGTCACCGACGCGGAAACGCTCGAGATCGCCCGGATGGTCCTCGTCGGCAAGGTCAACCGCGACCTCGTCAACGCGATCAACGTCCACGGCCCGCTCGCCGTCGGCCTCAGCGGCGAGGACGCCGGCCTGATCGAGGCGTCGGCCCGCTCGCCCGAGCTCGGCTTCGTCGGCAACGTCGACAGCGTCAACGCGGAACTGCTCCACCGGCTGCTGAGCCAGGAGCTGATCCCGGTCGTCGCAACGATCGGCGCCGACCAGACCGAGGGGCAGGCGTACAACATCAACGCCGACACCGCCGCCGGCGCCATCGCCGAGGCGCTCGGGGCCGAGAAACTCGTCTACCTCACGAACATCGAAGGCCTGCGCCGGGACGTGAACGACCCCGACTCGCTCGTGAGCACGACGACGGCCGACGAGCTCGACGCGATGATCGACGACGGCTCGCTGGAGGGCGGGATGATCCCGAAGGTTCGGGCGTGCCAGCACGCCGTGCGCAACGGGGTCACACGGGCCCACATCCTCGACGGACGCGCGCCCCACGCGCTCCTGCTCGAGGTGTTCACCGACAGGGGGATCGGCACGATGGTGACAGCGTGAGCACGTCGACGCTCATGGACACGTATCCGGTGCAGCGGGTGACCTTCGTGCGCGGAAAGGGCAGCGAGCTGTGGGACGCCGAGGGGAAGCGCTACCTCGACTTCCTCGCCGGCATCGCCGTCACATCGCTCGGTCACAGCCACCCGGCCGTCGCCGAGGCGATCTGCGAGCAGGCGAACACGCTGCTGCACGTCTCCAACCTGTTCGGCACGACCGTCGGGCCCGACGTCGCCGCGACGCTCGACCGTCTGATCGACGCCGGCCCCGGCAAGGTCTTCTTCGCCAACTCCGGCGCCGAGGCCAACGAGTGTGCGCTCAAACTCGCGCGGAAGTGGGCCGGCCACGGGCGCCACGTCGTGGTGAGCGCGTACAACTCGTTCCACGGCCGCACGCTCGCCACGCTGCACGCGACCGGTCAGCCGCAGAAGCACGAGGCGTTCCAGCCGTTGCCGGAAGGCTTCCGCCACGTCGCCTGGGACGACCTGGACGCCCTCGACGCCGCCGTCGACGCCGACATCACCGCCGCCGTCCTCCTCGAGCCGGTCCAGGGTGAGGGCGGCGTCAACCCCGCCACCACCGAGTACTTCCGCGGCGTGCGTGCGCTGTGCGACGAGAAGGGCGTGCTGTTCATGGTCGACGAGGTGCAGACCGGTCTCGGCCGGACCGGCCGCTGGTTCGGCTTCCAGCACCACGGCGTCACGCCCGACGTCGTCACGATGGCGAAGGCGCTCGGCAACGGCGTGCCGATCGGCGCGTGTTGGGCCCGCGCCGACGTGGCCGGCGCGTTCAAGCCGGGCGACCACGCGACGACGTTCGGCGGGCAGCCGCTCGCCGCGTCCGCGGCTCGTGCGGTGCTGCGGGTCATGCAGGACGAGGACGTCCCGACCCGCGCCGCCAAGGCGGGGGAGCGGCTGACGAGCGCGCTGACCGGCGTCCCGGGTGTCACCGGCGTGCGCGGGCTGGGCCTGCTGCTCGCCGTGGGCGTCGCGCCCGGCACCGCGAAGGACGTCGCCGACGCGCTCCTCGACGAGGGTCTCGTCGTCAACGCCGTGTCGCCGGACGCGCTCCGCCTCGCGCCGAGCCTGCTCGTCACCGACGACGAGATCGACGAGGCCGTCGAGCTCATCACTCGGGTGCTGGCCGCATGAGACATCTTCTCGAGATCGACGACCTCAGCGGCGTGGAGGTGACGGCAGTTCTCGACCTCGCCGAGGAGCGGACACCGCCGGCGGTCCTCACCGGCCGCGGCATGGCGCTCGTCTTCGAGAAGCCGTCGGCCCGGACGCGCAACTCGATGGAGATGGCGGTCGTGCAGCTCGGCGGTCACCCGCTGTCGATCCGCGCCGAGGAGATCGGCCTCGACACGCGCGAGACCGTCGAGGACGTCGCCCGCACGCTCAGCTGCTACCACGCGGCGATCGGTGCCCGCGTGTTCGAGCACCGCAAGGTCGAGCGCCTCGCCGACGCCGCCGGCGTCCCCGTCGTCAACCTCCTCTCGGACGAGGCACACCCGTGCCAGGCGCTCGCCGATCTGCTCACGATGCGCCAGCGCTGGGGCGACCTCGCCGGCCGGACGGTGGCCTACGTCGGTGACTTCAACAACGTCGCCCGCTCGCTCGCGCTCGGGGCGGCGCGCACCGGCATGCGCGTCCACCTCGCGACGCCCGCCGGGTACGGGCCGTCCGACGCCGACCTCGACCGCATCCGCGCCGCCGGCACCGACCCGCTCGTCACGACGCATCCCGACGAGGCGGTGCGCGACGCCGACGCCGTGTACACCGACGTGTGGGCGTCGATGGGGCAGGAGGACGAGGCCGCCGACCGCAGGCGCGCGTTCGAGGGCTTCACCATCGACGACCGGCTGATGGCCGTTGCCGGGGCGAAGGCGCTGTTCCTGCACTGCCTGCCGGCGCACCGCGGCGAGGAGGTCGCCGGCTCGGTCGTCGACGGTCCGCAGAGTGCGGTGTGGCAGCAGGCCGAGAACCGCATGCACGCGCAGCGGGGCCTCCTGCTCTTCCTCCTGCACGAGCTCGTCGAGGACATCCGCTGATGGCGACGCGGTCCGCCAAGGCGGCGAACAGCAGCAACGGCGCGAGGCCCGAGCGGCCGGGAGCGGGCAGCAAGGTCACGAAGACGGCGCGCCAGCATCGGATCGCGAAGCTGCTCGAGAAGCACTCGGTGGCCAGCCAGCCACAGCTCGTCGACCTGCTCGCAAAGGACGGCATCCAGGCGACGCAGGCGACGGTGTCGCGCGACCTCGAGGAGATGGGCGCGGTGCTCGTCCGCGTGCCGGGCGGCGAGCGGGCCTACGCGATCCCCGAGCACGCGTGGGACCGTCCCGCGCCCGAGGAGCACCTCCGCCGGATGCTCGGCGAGTGGGTCGTCGAGGTGAACCACTCCGGCAACATCGTCGTGCTGCGGACACCTCCGGGGTCTGCGCACGTGGTGGCGAGCGCGCTCGACCGAGCGTCGCTGCCTGACATCATCGGGACCGTGGCCGGCGACGACACGCTGATGGTCGTCTGCGCGCACAAGGTGCCCGGGTCCGCCGTCGCCGAGCGCCTGTCCGCGCTCGCCGGTCTGTAGGAACAAGGGAGCAACGAAGTGGCACAGCGTGTGGTGTTGGCGTACAGCGGCGGGCTCGACACGTCCGTCGCCGTGCGATGGCTGATCGAGGAGCGGGGCGTCGAGGTCATCGCACTCGCCGCCGACGTCGGTCAGGGCGGCGACTTCGAGCTGATCCGCAAGCGGGCGCTGGCGGCGGGAGCGGTCGAGGCGCTCGTCGTCGACTGCCGCCAGGAGTACGCCGACGACTTCGTCGCGCCGGCGCTCAAGGCGAACGCGAAGTACGAGAGCAAGTACCCGCTGGTCTCGTCGCTGTCGCGGCCCGTGATCGTCAAGCACCTCGTCGCCGCTGCCCGTGAGCACGGTGCGGAGTTCGTCGCGCACGGCTGCACCGGCAAGGGCAACGACCAGGTCCGCTTCGAGGTCGCCACCCGCGCTCTCGCACCGGACCTCGACGTGATGGCTCCGGTGCGCGACTGGGGCATGTCGCGAGAGGACGCGATCGAGTACGCCGAGCGCTTCGAGATCCCGCTCGAGGTGTCGAAGGAGAAGCTGTACTCGATCGACGAGAACCTCTGGGGCCGCGCCATCGAGTGCGGCGTCATGGAGGACCCGTGGGTGTCGCCGCCCGACGACGTCTACGCGTTGACGCAGGTGACGCAGACCGAGCCGTGCGAGTTCGTCCTCGCGTTCGAGCAGGGGATCCCGGTGTCGATCGACGGCGAGAAGCTGCCGCTGCACACGCTCATCGACCGCGTCGGCGCGCTCGTCGGCTCGTACGGGTACGGCCGCATCGACATGGTCGAGAACCGCCGCGTCGGCATCAAGAGCCGCGAGACCTACGAGGTGCCCGCGGCGCTGGCGCTGCTCACCGCCCACGCCGACCTCGAGGACCTCACGCTCGAGCGCGACCTGCACCACGAGAAGGCCCGCCTCGAGCCCCGCTATGCCGAGCTCGTCTACGACGGCCTGTGGTTCAGCCCCCTCAAGCGTGCGCTCGACGCGTTCATCGACGAGAGCCAGACGTACGTGACGGGCGAGGTGCGCATGCGGTGCGAGGTCGGTCGGTGCTGGCCCGTCGGCCGCCGCAGCGACTTCAGCCTCTACGACTACAACCTCGCCACCTACGACCGCGCCGACGCGTTCCGCCACCAGGACGCCGAGGGCTTCGTGCGCCTGTGGGGTCTCGGCGTCCAGACCTGGTCGGCCAAGCAGGTGGGCAAGAGGCCGTGACACTCTGGTCCGGGCGCTTCGGGGACGAGGGCCCGGCCGAGGAGCTGCTGGCGTTCACGGTGAGCCT
>DASSOZ010000003.1:0-8366 GCA_035700105.1 Acidimicrobiales bacterium | reverse complement strand
CGAGGAGGGCGGCCAGCTCACCGAGGCGGTTCGCCGCAAGCCGTTCTCCGTCGTGCTCTTCGACGAGATCGAGAAGGCGCACCCCGACGTCTTCAACACGTTGCTGCAGATCCTCGAGGACGGTCGCCTGACCGACTCGCAGGGCCGCACCGTCGACTTCAAGAACACCGTGCTGATCATGACGTCGAACCTCGGCACCGCCGATCTGCGCAAGGCGTCGATCGGCTTCGGCAAGTCCGACGAGGCGGTGACGTACGAGAAGATGAAGGACAAGGTCAACGAGGCGCTCAAGGCGCACTTCCGGCCCGAGTTCCTGAACCGGATCGACGACGTCATCGTCTTCCACGAGCTGTCCCAGGAAGAGGTCACCGAGATCGTCGACCTCATGATCCGGCGTGTCGCCAAGCAGCTCGAGTCGCAGGGCCTCGGCTTCGAGCTGACGCCCGCGGCGAAGCTGCTGCTGGCGGAGAAGGGCTACGACCGTGCCCTCGGCGCCCGCCCGCTGCGGCGTGCGATCCAGCGCATGGTCGAGGACTCGCTCTCCGAGCGGATCCTGTGGAAGGAGTTCCGCGCCGGCGAGACGATCGTCGTCGACGCCGAGAACGGCGAGATCGTCTTCCGGTCCGTGCCCGGCTTCGAGCCGCCCGCCGTGGAGCTCGCCGGCACCGGCGGCTCTGCCGCACCCGGCGACGGCTCCGCCGGCGACTGACGTTGCGGTTCAGCTGAACCACCGGCCCCCGCCGCGAGGCGGGGGCCGGTGTCGTTCAAGTGGTCAGACGGTCAGATGGTGATGCTCTTCGACGAGCACCCGTCGGACCCGCACACGGTGTACGTCACTGTGCCGGAGCCCCGCCAGGTGTCGGTCAACGTGCCGGATCCGTTCAGACCCGTGTCCGAGAGCGAACCGCGGGTCACCGTGACCGGCGCGGTGAACCCTGACCACGAGACCGTGACCGACGTGACGCCCTTGGACTTCGCGCCGGCGCTGAGGTTCACCGTCCCGTTGCTCGTGGGCGCCGTCGTCGTTGTCGACGAGGGCGCGGTCGTGGACGTGCTCGAACTGGTCGTCGTCGAGCTCGACGTCGTCGTCGTGCCGCCCGATGCGCCCGGGTCGAGCCAGCTGCCCCGACCCGAGCAGAGGTCGAAGCCGACCTTGCACGCTGCGCCGTTGTTCCCGACCGTGATGTCGCGGAACGTCGACGGAGCGCGTCCATACACGTACGTGCTGTTGACCTGCACGCCCTCGACCGCGGATCGCGCTGCCCACATCGGCGCCGACGCGCTCGTCCCGCCGACGCGGTACCAGCCGGTGGTGCCGTTGTACGGCGTGGAGTCGTACACCGACACACCGGAGGCGGGGTCGGCGTCGAGCGCGACATCGGGCGTGGCCCGCGTGCCCTTGCAACCGGTCTGGCCGTACTGCGAGAAGTTGCGCTGCGCGGCCGTCGCCGATTCCCATCGGCTGCATCCGCCGCCGCCGTCCGTCCACCCGGTTTCGGAGAAGTTCGTCGAGCCGATGTTGTTCAGCCGCGTGCCGCCGACCGAGATCACGTTCGGCGACGCCGACGGGTACTCGGCCGGCGTTCCGTTGTCGCCCGCGGACACGAAGAAGCTGACCGTCCCGTGAACGAAGTGTGAGTCGTACGACGACTCGCCGATGAACTCGCCCGCACCCCAGCTGTTCGACACGTAGTCCGCATGCGCAGCGGCGTAGTCCTCGGCGGCGAGGAGGTTCGTGAAGCTGTTGTCGGTGGCCTCGACGAGGAGGATCTTGGCGCCCGGCGCGATGGCGTGTGCCCACTGGACGTCGAGCGCGATCTCGAGGCCCCAACCCCCGTCGACGGCCGGGTAGGTCGTCCCCCCACTCTGATCGACCTGCTCGAAGCAGGTCGTCGTCACCGTGCCGCCGCACGACGGGAACGTCGGGAGGCCATAGGTGGAGTTGAAGACATCGAGGTCGGCCTTCGCCGTTGGACTGTGGAACGCGTCGACGATCGCGATCGTCTTGCCGCTCCCCGCCTTCGTGTCGGTCGAGAACCCGTACACCGCTTTGATCGTCGACGGATCGAGCCCGTACGGCGTGTCCTGCACGAGCGGCGTCGGGTCCCTGGGGTTCCGCGTCACGACGTGGGCATGGCAACGTGCCGTCCCGGCGGCGGGCGGGCCGCAGACCACGCGGTCGCCCACTTGCTGCGTCGCGACCGGCGACGGCCCGGCCGCACCAGCCGGGAGCGCAGCGACTCCCGCAGCCATGAGCGCCGCCACGCCGACGACCGCGCCGAACGCACGCAGAGCCCGCATCGAATTTCGCCCCCTTCACGGCCAGCGGCCGAACACGAAAACGGTACGTTCCGTGGGGCGACCCGTACATGGCCCGAACGACCCATTCGACCGCCGCTAGCCTCCGGCCCCGTGTACAAGCGGATCCTCGTCGGCACCGACGGGTCGCCGACGGCGCAGATCGCAGTCGACCGGGCCGCCGAGGTGGCACGTCAGCTCGAAGCGCCGCTGACGGTCCTGACCGCCATGCGCAAGGCAACCGGCGACCAGCTGCTCGCCAAGGAGCGGGCGCGCCTGGAGCCGACGGGCGTCGACCTGACGACCAAGGTCGTCGAGAAGGACCCGGCCACGGCGCTGATCGACGAGGTCGAGCAGGGCGGCTACGACCTCCTCGTCGTCGGGAACAAGGGCATGACCGGCGTCGGCCGCTTCTTCCTCGGATCCGTCCCGAACAAGGTCAGCCACCACGTTCCCTGCTCGCTGCTCATCGTTCGTACGACGTAGCGCGGCGGCGCTGCTCGTCGCGGTCGCAGCAGCGGTCCTCGGCGGCTGCCAGCTGACGACCGCGGTCGGTGTCGACGCCAACAGGGACGGCAGCGGCACGATCCGGGTCGCGGTGGGTCTCGACGCCGACGCCGCCCGCCGCGTCCCGAACCTGCGCACCGACCTGAAGGTCGACGACCTGCGCAAGGCGGGATGGACGATCGTCGGGCCCCGCAAGGAGGACGACGGCCGCACGTGGATCCGCGCCTCCAAGCCCTTCACCGACCCCCGGGACGCGACCAAGGTCGTCGAGCAGATCAGCGGCAGGAACGGGCCGTTCACCGACTTCCACCTCACCCGCAACCGCAGCTTCCTGACGACCAGGACGAACTTCACCGGCACGGTCGATCTCAGCGCGGGCGTCGAGGCCTTCGGCGACGACCAGCTCCGCGCCCGCCTCGGTGGCAGCTCGATCGGGGTCGACCCGCAGAAGCTCGAGCAGCAACTCGGACAGGTCCTCGACCGCATCTTCACGTTCCGGGTCCAGACGCGCCTGCCCGGCAAGGTCGACTCGAACGCCCCGCTCGAGGCGGACCAGGGCGCGGAGTGGCGACCGAAGCTCGGCGAGAAGGTCACCCTCGTGGCCACCTCCAGCGCCCTCAACACCCGGCAGGTCGCCGGCGCGGTGATCGCGGTCCTCGCCGTGCTCGCCCTCGCCGTCCTGCTCGTCGTTCGCCGCCTCCGTCGCCGCGCCGACCCCGCCTGGCGCTGACCGCCACACCCCCATTTCCGTGACATGAAACGGAAGTGGGGCCCCTGGCCCCCGTTTCCGTTGCGGATGTCGTGGTCCGGCCCGCGTCCGTCGTTCCTGTCACACCCCGCTCGTAGGGTGACCGCATGCCGAGGTTGCGGACCGTCTACCGGTGCCAGGAGTGCGGCACCGCGTCGCCGAAGTGGGTCGGCCGCTGTCCCGGCTGCGGCGAGTGGAGCTCGCTCGTCGAGGAGGTCGAAGAGGCCCGCCCCGCGACGCTCACGGCGCCCCCGAACGGCGCCGGCGCCGTCGCCGACCGCCCGGTCCCGATCGCCGACGTCGACGCCGGCGAGTGGGACCACCGCGCGACGGGCGTCGCCGAGGTCGACCGGGTGCTCGGCGGCGGGCTCGTCCCGGGCTCGGTGACGCTCCTCGGTGGCGAGCCGGGAATCGGCAAGTCGACGCTGCTCCTCCAGGTGCTCGCCGCCGTCGCCGCCACCGGCCGGCGGACGCTCCTCGTCACCGGTGAGGAGTCGAAGCAGCAGGTCCGGTTGCGGGCCGAGCGGCTCGGCGCGCTCGACCCCACGCTGCTCCTCCAGTCCGAGACCGTGCTTCCCCACGTCGTCGCCGCCATCGAGGACACCCGCGCCGACCTCGTCGTCGTCGACTCCATCCAGACGGTGTTCGACCCGGAGCTCGGGTCGGCGCCGGGGTCCGTCGCGCAGGTGCGCGAGTGCGCCGCGCAACTCGTCCGCCTCGCCAAGCATCGGGGGACGACCATCGTGCTCGTCGGTCACGTCACCAAGGAAGGCGCGCTCGCCGGTCCGCGCGTCCTCGAGCACGTGGTGGACACGGTCCTCTCGTTCGAGGGCGACCGCCACCACGCGCTCCGGCTCCTCCGCGCCGTCAAGCACCGGTTCGGATCGACGTCGGAGCTCGGTCTCTTCGAGATGGTCGACGCCGGCCTGCAGGAGGTGCCCGATCCGAGCGCCCTGTTCCTCGGCGACCGCCACGCGGGCGCGCCGGGCTCGGCGGTCGTCCCGACGATGGAGGGTCACCGGCCGCTGCTCGTCGAGGTGCAGGGACTCGTGGCGCCGTCGTCGCTCGCCATGCCCCGCCGGTCGGTCCAGGGCGTCGACGGCAACCGGGTCGCGCTCCTCCTCGCCGTCCTCGAACGACGCTGCCGTCTGTCGATGGCCGGCGCCGACGTCTACGTGTCCGCCGTCGGCGGCGTGCGGGTCGTCGAGCCGGGCGCCGACCTCGCCATCGCGCTCGCCCTCGTGTCCTCGCTGGCCGACTACCCACTTCCGCACGACGTCGTCGCGTGCGGCGAGATCGGGCTCGCCGGCGAGGTCCGCCAGGTCGCGCACACCGAGCGCCGGCTCACCGAAGCGGCGCGCCTCGGGTTCACCCGCGCCGTCGTGCCGACGTCGGCGCCGGACGTGCCCGGTCTCGAGCTGATGCGCGTCCCTTCGCTCGACGTCGCGCTCGACGCCGTCGGCCTCGTGAAGGCGCTCGACTCGAAAGAACGAGGATGACGACGAACTACGATCCCCATCGTGCTCGCACGGCGAAGTGCCGCGCTGATCGACGCGTTGGCCCAGGTCGCGCCCGGCACACCCCTGCGCGAAGGCATCGACCGCATCCTGCAGGCGAACATGGGCGCGCTGATCGTCGTGGGCGACGGGCCCGAGGTGCTCGAGATCTGCTCGGGCGGCTTCCTGCTCGACGCCGAGTTCACGCCGCAGCGCCTCTCCGAGCTGGCGAAGACGGACGGGGCGATCATCCTGTCGAAGGACGCGACGCGCATCGCCCGTGCGAACGTGCACCTCGTGCCCAACCCGAGCGTGCCGACGTCCGAGACCGGCACGCGCCACCGCACCGCTGAGCGCGTCGCCCGCTCGGTCGACGTCCCCGTCATCTCGGTGTCCGAGGACATGTCGGTCATCGCCGTCTACCGCCACGACATCAAACACCCGCTCGAGCCGATCCCGCGCCTGTTGAGCCGGGCCGACCAGGCGCTCCAGACGCTCGAGCGCTACAAGAACCGGCTGGACGCGGTGTCGTCGTCGCTCTCGGCCCTCGAGGTGGAGGACCTCGTGACCGCCCGCGACGTCGTCACGGTGCTCCAGCGAGCCGAGATGGTGCGCCGGATCGCGGAGGAGATCGACGGCTACATCGTCGAGCTCGGCACCGACGGCCGGCTCGTGCGCCTCCAGCTCGAGGAGCTCATGGGTGGCGTCGAGGACGACCGTCGCCTCGTGCTCAAGGACTACTTCGAGAGCGCCAGCGCGCTGAAGGTCGACAACGCCATGGAGCAGCTCGCCGAGCTGACGACGGACGACCTGCTCGACCTCAAGACCGTCGCCGGTGTCCTGAACCTGCCCACCGAGGAGCTCGACGCCGGGCTCGCGCCCCGCGGGCACCGCCTGCTCGGCAAGATCCCGCGCGTCCCCGAGCTCGTCATCGACCGCGTGGTCGGCAAGTTCGGCACGCTGCAGAAGGTGATGCGCGCCACCGTCGACGAGCTCGACGACGTCGAGGGCGTCGGTGAGGTGCGGGCCGCGGCCATCAAGGAAGGCCTCTCGAGGCTGGCCGAGTCGAGCATCCTCGACCGGTACAACTGATGCGGATCACGCTCCCGTCGGGCACCGCGGCCGAGGTCGCGGGCGGAGCCGGTGCCGTTCGCGGGGTCGTCGTGATCCCCGACATCATGGGACTCAGGCCACTGTTCGACGAGCACGTGGCCGCACTGGCGCGGGACCACGACTGGGCGGTCGCGGCGATCGAGCCGTTCCCCGGCCGCGAGGACATGCCGCTCGAGGCGCGGCTCGCCACGGGCGTCGCGTCGCTCGACGACGAGCGCGTGCTCGGCGACGCGAGCGCGGCCGCGGACGAGCTCGGCACCGGCGACCGCACGGCGGTGCTCGGGTTCTGCATGGGCGGCATGTACGTCCTGAAGGCGGCGGGGACCGGCCGGTTCGACCGCGCCGTCGCGTTCTACGGGATGATCCGCCTGCCCGACCGGTTCGACGGCCCGGGCCACGCCGAGCCGCTGGACTGGCTCGAACGGCGCGCGCCCGGCGCCTGCCCGGTGCTGGCGATCGTCGGTGGCCGTGACGAGTTCACACCGCCGGACGACATCGCCGCCCTGAGGCGCCTGCCCGACGTCGAGGTGGTCGAGTACCCGGACGCCGGACACGGGTTCGTCCACGACGCCAGCCGCGAGTCGCACCGGGCCGCCGACGCGGCGGACGCCTGGCGCCGGGTCAGCGATTTCCTCGCCTGACGGACGGCTCAGCGCGAGCGGCGGCTGAGCTGCTCGCGGTCGCGGATCTTGTAGCGGCGCTCCTGCTGGTCGATCCACCCCAGCCGGATGAACTGGGCGATCGCCTTGTTCACCCGCTCGCGCGATGCGCCCACGAGCCCGGCGAGCTCCTCCTGCGTCAGCGGCAGCTGGAACTCGTCCGCGTCCCCGGCGAGCTCGAGCAGGCGCTTCGCCGTCCGTCCGGGCACGTCGAGGAACACCGAGTCGGCCAGTGCCTCGTCGGTGGTCCGCAACCGGCCGGCGAGCAACTCGACGACATGCCACAGGGCGTCCGGCTGCGCGTCCAGCGCCGCCTTCAGCGGTGCGAACGGGATCGACAGCACCTCGGACGGCTCGAGCGCCCGGGCGTCCGTCGACCGACCGCGGCCGTCGAAGAACGACATCTCGCCGAACAGGTCGCCGGACTCCATCAGCGCCACCATCGACTCGCGCCCGTCGATCGAACGGGTCGCGATGGCGATGCGGCCGCTCACGACGACGAACAGCTCGTCGGCCGGCTCACCCTGGCGGAACAGCAGGTCACCGCGCTCGAGGTGCCGCGACGCGCCGGAGTCGGCGACGACGCGCAGGGCGTCGTCGGCCAGTCCCTCGAACAGCGCCACCCCCGCCAGCAGCGAGCGGTCGACCACGACGTTGGACCGTAGCGCACGCACCTGCCGCCCCCATCGGCCGGTTGGCCGATCCCGCCGTCGACCCGTACCCTTGAGCAGGCATGTCCTTCGACGTCGGTGACAAGGTCGTCTATCCGCACCACGGTGCGGCCATCATCGAGAAGAGGGAGACGCGGAACGCCTTCGGTGAGGAGCGCGAGTACCTCATCCTGCGCCTGGCGTACGGCGACCTGACCCTGATGGTCCCGGCCGACAACACCGAAGAGGTCGGCCTCCGTGAGGTGATCAACGACGAAGAGGTCGAGGAGGTGTTCGCCGTCCTCCGCAAGAAGGAGGCGCGCATGCCGACCAACTGGTCGCGCCGCTTCAAGAACCACGTCGAGAAGCTGAAGAGCGGCGACATCTACCAGGTCGCCGAGGTCGTCCGGAACCTGAGCATCCGCGACAAGGACAAGGGTCTGAGCGCCGGGGAGAAGCGCATGCTGACGAAGGCCCGCCAGATCCTCGTGAGCGAGCTGACCTTCGCCATCGGCGTGAACGAGGAAGAGGCCGAGAAGCGCCTGGACGCCGCGCTGCCGTAGCGGCGCCTGCGCCTTAGCTCGGGCTCAGGAAACGCGGCTCACGACCGGGCGCGAACCGGTCGATAGACGAGGCGAAGTGTTCGTCGAGATCGTCCGCCTCCTGATCGTCGCACTCTCCACCGCGGCCGGCTACGCGCTGGCCGCCGACGGGCGCGTCGACCCCGGCGGTATCGCCGTGCTCGGTGCCACGATGGGCGCGCTCGTCGGCTACGTCGCCGGCGGCGTCGTCGGACGCCAGCTGCGTCGGGCGATGGGGACGTTCGAGGCCCAGGTCGCCCGCGCGCCGGCCCACCAGCTCCTCGCCGGCGTCGTCGGAGCCGGCGCGCTCGCCG
>DASSOZ010000002.1:0-21363 GCA_035700105.1 Acidimicrobiales bacterium | reverse complement strand
GCCGTCGCGCGGAAGCACTCGTGGTCGAACACCGCGCCCTTCGGCACGCCGGTCGTGCCCGACGTCCACACGATGGCGACGTCGTCGGTCGGGTCGAGCCGCGGGAGCGGCGGCGCGTCGAGGGTCGCCGCCTCGGCGAGCTCGGAGCGCGACTCCTCGGTGAGCACGACCTTCGGTTCGGCGAGTCGCAGGATGTGGCCGACCTCGGCCGGGCCGAGGCGCAGGTTCACGCCGGTCGTCACCGCGCCGAGCCGCATCGCCGCCTGGTAGGCGATCGCGTAGTCGGCCGACGACGGGAGGAACAGCGCCACGACGTCGCCCTTCCGCACGCCGCGGTCGTGGAGATGGGCGGCGACCCCGTCGGCGGCCCGGTCCCACTCGGCGAACGTGAGCCGCACGCCGGCGCCGGCGTCGACGTACGCCTCGCGCTCGCCGTGGTTGGCGGCGACGTCGCGCAGCAGGTCGACGGTGGTCCGGGGTGGCACGGGTCGGCTGTTTACCATCGCCCGGTGATCGAACTGGAGCCGTGGACGGGGCCGTGGCCCGACGACGACCCCGACGCCAACCTGAAGCGCGACATCGCGTTGTACGCCAACGTCGACCCGCTACCGACGATCGAGCAGCTCAGCGCGAACGTCGAGGTGCCCGTGGGCGCGCTCGTCCGCTACGTCCTGGCCAAGTGGGCGACCGGCGGCAGCGGCGGGCTCCTCGAGCTCGGGCCCACGATGGTCCGCCGTCTCACGGACGTGTGTGACGAGGCGGAGCGCGTCGGCACCGACCTCGCCCGCCTCGGGGCGTACGACCAGCTGCGCCAGATGCTGCTGTGGCTGCGCCTCCCCCTCGACGACCCCGGGATCTACTGAGCCCGCCCGTTCTGCCAGCAGCAGCGCAGCCGTTTCCGTACTTCTGCTGCTGGCAAAACGCTTGACCGACTAAGACACTTGTCTTACGTTGGCGCCGTGACGGTGACCGGCGCCCGGGCGCAGCTCGTCGACGCCGCCGAGCGGCTGTTCGCCGAGCACGGCATCGCCGGTGTGTCGCTGCGTGAGGTCGGCGCCGCCGCCGGGCAGCGGAACAACAGCGCCGCGCAGTACCACTTCGGCGACAAGGACGGGCTCGTCGCCGCCATCTTCGAGCGGCGCATGACGCCGATCGACCGGCGGCGCCGGGCCCTGCTCGCCGAGAGTGACGGCAGCGTCGCGTCGCTCGTCCGCGCCGTCGTCGAGCCGCTCCACCGTGCGCCGGCGCGGTACCGCCGCTTCCTGCAGCAGCTGTCGCTCGCCGACCCGCAGCTCACCGCGCTCGGCGCGCTCGACCGGCCCGAGATGGCCGGGCTCAAGGACGCGTTCGAGCGCCTCGACGCCGCCCTCGCCGCACGCGGCCTGCGCGCCGACACCCGCGGCGAACGGCTGCGGCTGCTCGGCGTGCTCGCCGTCCACGCTCCCCCGTCGCCGCTGTTCGTCGACACCCTCGTCGCGCTCCTGGAGGCACCATGACCCTCACCGTCCGCACCTTCGACGCCGGCCCCCGCACCGTGCGGCGGCTGCCCGACGGGTGGGACGACCGCCCGTACGAGCGGATCACGGTCGCGCCGCTCACGCCGGTCATCGGCGTCGAGGTCGGCGGTGTCGACCTCCGCGAGCCGCTCGACGACGCCACGTTCGCCGAGCTCGACCGGGCGTTGCTCGAGTGGAAGGTGCTGTTCTTCCGCGACCAGCCCGTGACCGGCGAGCAGCACCGCGCGTTCGCCGCCCGCTGGGGCGAGCTCGAGGTCCACCCGTTCCTGCCGCAGGGTGACGTGCCCGAGGTCGTGCGGTTCGCGAAGGACAGCGACACGAAGGGCTACGAGAACATCTGGCACAGCGACGTGTCGTGGCGGGAGATCCCGTCGCTCGGGTCCGTGCTGCGCGCCGTCGAGGTCCCGTCGACGGGCGGGGACACGATGTGGGCGGACATGGCGGCCGCGTACGACGGCCTCCCCGACGAGGTCAAGGAACGCATCGACGGGCTCGTGGCGGTGCACGACTTCACGCAGAGCTTCGGACAGGCGATGAACCCCGACGAGCTCGCCGACATGCAGGCCCGGTTCCCGGCGGTCGAGCACCCGATCGTCCGCACGCACCCCGACACGAAGCGCAAGACGCTCTACGTCAACGAGATCTTCACGAGCCACGTCGTCGGGCTCGATCGCGACGAGAGCGACGCGCTGCTCGACCTGCTGTGCCGCCAGGCGCGCGTGCCGGAGTACCAGTGCCGCTTCCGCTGGGCCGCCGACTCGATCGCGTTCTGGGACAACCGGGCCACGCAGCACTACGCGCTCAGCGACTACTGGCCCGCCCGGCGGGTCATGGAGCGGGCGACCATCATCGGCGACCGGCCGTTCTGATCTGACGTAGCGTCAGATCCGTGCTGGACGTGCTGATCAAGGGTGGAACCGTCGTCGACGGGACGGGCGCGCCGGCCCGCCCGGCCGACGTCGGCATCGCCGGCGGGCGCATCGTGCGCGTCGCCGAGCCGGGCGCGATCGACGACGACGCGACGGAGGTGATCGACGCCACCGACCTCGTCGTCGCCCCGGGCTTCGTCGACCCGCACACGCACTACGACGCGCAGCTGCTGTGGGACCCGACAGCGTCACCGTCCAACGACCACGGCGTCACGACGGTCATCGGCGGCAACTGCGGGTTCACGCTCGCCCCGCTGCGCGACGGCGACGCCGACTACCTGCGCCGGATGATGGCCAAGGTCGAGGGCATGCCGCTGAAGGCGCTCGAGACCGGCGTCGACTGGAACTGGGAGACGTTCGCCGAGTACCTCGACCAGCTCGACGGGCGCATCGCCGTCAACGCCGGCTTCCTCGTCGGCCACTGCGCGATCCGTCGCTACGTCATGGGCGACGACGCCATCGGCAACGAGGCCACGCCCGCGCAGGTCGACGCCATGCGGGCCGAGCTGGCGAGCGCGATCGTCGCCGGCGGGCTCGGCTTCTCCACGACGATGTCGACCTCGCACTCCGATGGCGACGGCAACCCGGTCGCCAGCCGGTGGGCGTCGCACGACGAGGTCATCGCGCTGTGCGAGGAGGCGGGGCGGCACGAGGGCACGACGCTCGAGGCGATCGTCCCCGGTTGCCTCGACCAGTTCAGCGACGACGAGATCGAGCTGCTGGCGCGCATGAGCGCCGCCGGCAGGCGGCCGCTCAACTGGAACGTGCTCACCGTCGACTCGCGCGAGCCGACGCGCATCGAGCGCCAGCTGCAGGCGTCGGACCGGGCCAGGGAGCTCGGCGGCGAGGTCGTCGCGCTGACGATGCCGGTGCAGGTGCCGATGAACATGTCGTTCCTCAACTTCTGCGGCCTGTGGCTCTTGCCGGGGTGGCAGGACATCCTCGGCGTCCCCGTGCCCGAGCGCATCGAGCGGCTGCGGTCACCCGAGGTGCGGGCAGAGATGCAGGCGAAGGCGAGGTCGAAGGAGGCCGGCGTGTTCCGCCGCCTCGCCGACTGGGGCGACTACGTCCTCGGCGACACCTACGCCGACGCCAACGCCGGGCTCCAGGGCCGCATCGTGCGCGACATCGCCGCCGAGCGCGGCGTCGACCCGTTCGACGCGCTGCTCGACATCGTCATCGCCGACGACCTGCGCACGATCCTGTGGCCGATCCCCCAGGACGGCGATGCGTCGTCGTGGGAGCTGCGCCGCAACCTGTGGGAGGACCCCCGGGCGATGCTCGGCGGCTCCGACGCCGGCGCCCACCTCGACCGCATGTGCGGCGCGCCCTACACGACCCGCTTCCTCGGCGACTGCCTACGGGGTCGCAAGCTCGTCCCGCTCGAGCGGGCGGTGCAGATGCTCACCGACCAGCCGGCGCGCCTGTTCGGCCTGCGCGATCGCGGCCGCATCGCCGAGGGCATGCTCGCCGACGTCGTCGTCTTCGACCCAGACACGATCGGCGCCGCCCACGCCCGCCTCGTCGACGACCTCCCCGGCGGCACCGCCCGGTTGACCGCCGAGGCGCAGGGCGTCGTGCGGGTGCTCGTCAACGGCGTCGTCACCAACGCCGACGGGAAGGCCACCGGCGCGACCCCCGGCACGCTGCTGCGCGCCGGTCGCGACACCGAGACCGTCGCCACGAGCTGAGCGGACGCACCCCACCACCGACTTTTGCGCGCAGACCCGCCCCCAGAGGGCGGATTCCACGAAAAGTTCGGAGGGTTTGGCCTCAGAACTCGAGGACGCCGCGGGCGAGCTTGCCCGCCTCCATGTCCTCTACGACGTCGTGGAAGCCGTCGAGGGGGTACGTCTTCGTCACGAGCTCGTCGAGCATGAGCTCGCCCTTGAGGTAGAGGTCGACGTAGGCGGGGATGTCGAACTGCGGCCGAGCCGACCCGTAACGGGTGCCCATCACGCCGCGGTCGACGTGCGTGAGCGCCGTGATCACGACCGACAGCTCGTCGGTGGGCTTGGGCACGCCGACGGCAACGGCCATGCCGCCCCAGTCCAACACGTCGACGGCGTTGCGCAGCACGGCGGGATGGCCGACGCACTCGAACGCCCACGTGACGCCGCCGCCGGTCAGGTCCTTCACCGCGGCGACGGCGTCGGTGTCCGCTGCGTTCACGAAGTGCGTCGCGCCGAAGTCGAGCGCCAGCTGCTCCTTCGACGCCAGCGTGTCGACGGCGACGATCTTCGTCGCCTGCGACAGCCGCAGCGCCTGGATGACGTTGAGGCCGACGCCGCCGCTGCCGAAGACCGCGGCCGTGTCGCCCGGCCGCACGCGCGCCCGGTTCAGCACCGCGCCCACACCGGTCAGCACGCCGCAGGCGATGAGGCACGCCGAGGTGAGCGGGATGTCGGGCGAGATCGGCACCGCCTGGATCTGCGACACGACGATGCGCTCGCCGAACGACGACGTCGCCGCGAAGTTCCACGCCGGCTCGCCCTTGTAGGTGAACGGCTGCGTCATGTTCCCGAACGACTTGCGGCACCACGTCGGATGGCCGGTGTTGCACCACTTGCACACGCCGCAGTTGGCGAGCGTCGACACGACGACGTGGTCGCCGGGCTTGCAGGTGACGACGGCGTCGCCGACGGCCTCGACGACGCCGGCGCCCTCGTGGCCGAGGACCGACGGCGACGGCCACGGGATCGTGCCGTTGAGCACCGACAGGTCGCTGTGGCACACGCCGGCGGCGACCATGCGCACCAGCACCTCGGTCGGTCCCGGGGCGCGCACGTCGAGCTCGTCGGTGACCTCGGCGTTGCCCTCTCCCGTGTAGACGATGCCGCGCACCGGCGCTCCTCTCCTATCCCGCCCAGACGATCGACTGCAGCTCGGTGTAGGCGTACAGCCCGAAGTTGCCGCTGTCGCGCCCGACGCCGCTCATCTTGAACCCGCCGAACGGCGCTTCGTGGTTGCGCTGCGCGGTGTTGAGCCCGACGTGTCCGCACCGCAGCTGCTTGGCGACGCGGAACGCCTTGGCCGAGTCCTCGGTGTACACGTAGTCGTACAGGCCGTAGTCGCTGTCGTTGGCGATGGCGATGGCCTCGTCCTCGTCGTCGAAGGGCACGACGACGAGCACCGGCCCGAAGATCTCCTCGCGCACGACCTCCATGTCGTTCGTGCACCCGGCCAGCAGCGTCGGCGCCGCGTAGAACCCGCTGTCGAGCCCGGCCGGCCGCTCCCCGCCGACGAGCAGCTCGGCGCCCTCGTCGACGCCGAGCTTGACCCGCGACTCGATGCGGGACCGCTGCGCGTCGCTGATGACGGGACCGACGATCGTGTCGGCCATCGTCGGGTCGCCGACCTTGAGCGTCGGCGCCGCCGCCGCCAGCGCGGACACGACCTGGTCGTACACGCTGCGGTGGACGACGGCGCGCGTCGGCGCCGTGCAGATCTGACCGGAGTGGAACGCCCAGACGCTCACGAACCCGGCGACGGCCTTGGCGATGTCGGCGTCCTCGAACACGATGCCGGCGCCCTTGCCGCCGAGCTCGAGGAGGTTCCGCTTCATCGTGCGGGCGCCGGCCTCGGCGATCTTGACGCCGACGGTCGTCGAGCCCGTGAACGAGATCATGTCGACGTCGCGCGACTCGACCAGCGCCGCGCCCGACTCCGGCGTCGACCCGGTGACGATGTTGACGACACCTGGCGGGAAGCCGACCTCGTCCATGATGCGGCCGAGCTCGATCACGGCGAGCGGGTCCTGCGGCGCGGGACGCACGACGACGGTGTTGCCGACGGCGAGCGCCGGGGCGATCTTGCCCGCCATGTTGACGAGCGGGAAGTTGTACGGCGTGATGCAGCCCACGACGCCGACTGGCTGGCGCACCGCGACCGCGCTCATCAGCGCGCCGGCGGCGAGCGGCGTCGACTCCTGCACGGTCGGGGGGAGCGGGATGTCGATGTCCACGGTCGCCCGCTGGGCGTACATCTCGAAGCGGTTGACGCACATCGGCACCTGTAGCGCGCTGCCGACGCTCAGCGTGGCGCCCGTCTCGGCGATGATCAGCGGGAGGAGCTCGTCGCTCTTCGCCCGGACGCGGTCGGCGACCGCCTGCAGCAGACGCGCCCGCTCCTCCTTCGGCGTCGCCGCCCACTTCGGCTGCGCGTCACGCGCCGCGGCCGCGGCGGCTTCGGCGTCCTTCGCGGTGCCCTCCGGCGCTTCCCCGACGACCTCTTCCGTGGCAGGGTTGACGATCGGGTAGGTGCCACCCGAGGCGTCGACCCACTCGCCGCCGATGAGGAGCTGGTAGTCCCTCGCCCGTGCCATCGGGCGGACAGTACCGAACATCTGAGGCACCGTCAGAAACGGAGAACCGCATGGCTGAACCACGCGAGTACGCACCCGGAACGCCGTCGTGGGTCGACCTCGGGACGCCCGATCTCGACGCCGCCCGGGCGTTCTACGGGAGCCTCTTCGGCTGGGAGATCGTCGACCAGGGCGAGGAGGCGGGCCACTACTCGATGTGCATGCTGCGGGGTCTGCCCGTCGCCGGCATGGGCCCGCAGATGAACCCCGGCCCGCCGCACTGGACGACCTACGTCAGCGTCGCCGACGCCGACGCCGCCGTCGGCAAGGTCAAGGACGCCGGCGGCACGGTGTTCATGGACCCGATGGACGTCATGGACGTCGGTCGCATGGCGATCTTCGCCGACACCGAGGGCGCCGTCGCCGCGGTGTGGCAGCCGCGGGCGCACAAGGGCGCCGGCATCGTCAACGAGCCCGGCTCGCTGTGCTGGAACGAGCTCGCCAGCCGCAACACCGCCGCGGCCAAGCAGTTCTACGGCGCGGTGTTCGGGTGGGGCGCGAACACGAGCCCCGGGCCGCCGATGGAGTACACGGAGTGGATGCTCGGCGACGCGGCCATCGGCGGGATGATGGAGATGGGCCCGCACATGCCGCGCGACATCCCGCCGCACTGGCTCGCGTACTTCGCCGTCGCCGACTGCGACGCGTCGGCCGCGCAGATCAAGGAGCAGGGCGGCGCCGTCCACGCCGGGCCGATCGACATCCCCGCGGGACGCTTCGCCGCCGGCGCCGACCCGCAGGGCGCGTCGTTCGGCGTCATCGCATTGTCGTAGCCGCCCGCTCCCGCAGCTCGAACTTCAGCACCTTGCCGCTGGCGTTCAGTGGCAGCGCGTCGACGACCTCGACGCGGCGCGGAACCTTGTAGTTCGCCATCCGCTCGCGTGCCCACGCGATCACGTCGTCGGCGTCGACGGTCGCGCCCGCGCGGGCCACGACGAACGCGACGCCGACCTCGCCCATGCGCTCGTCGGGCGCGCCGACGACGGCCACCTGCGCGATCGCCGGGTGGCGCAGCAGCTCACCCTCGATCTCGGCGGGATACGCGTTGAACCCGCCGACGATGAACATGTCCTTCTTGCGGTCGGTGATGTCGACGTTGCCGCCGGCGTCCATGACGCCGATGTCGCCGGTGTGCAACCAGCCGCCGGCGTCGATCGCCCGCGCGGTGGCGTCCGCGTCCTCGAAGTAGCCCTGCATGACGTTGTAGCCGCGGACGACGATCTCGCCCGGCTCCCCCGTCGGGACGTCGTTGCCGGCGTCGTCGACGATGCGCACCTCGACATCCGGGATGGCGCGGCCCGACGAGTTCGAGATCACCTCGGGCGCGTCGCCCTGGCGGCACATCGTCACCGTGCCGGTCGCCTCGGTGAGGCCGTACGCGGTGAGGATCGTCTCGAACGTGAGCTCCTCGCGCATCCGCCGGATGAGCTCGACAGGTACCGGCGCCGCGCCGGTGACGGCGAGGCGCAGCGTCGACAGGTCGTACTTCTCCCGCTCCGGGTGGTTGAGGATCGACTGGTAGAGCGTCGGTGGGCCGGGGAGCATCGAGATGCGCTCCGCCTCGACCTTGCGCAGCACGGCGTCGACGTCGAACACCGCCTCCGGGACGATCGTCGCGCCCCGGATCAGGCAGGCGACGAAGCCGGCCTTGTAGCCGAACGTGTGGAAGAACGGGTTGACGATGAGGTAGCGGTCGCCCTCGCGCAGACCGACGATCTCGCTCCACGTCTCGAACACCTTCACCGTCTGGTGGTGCGTCGTGACGACGCCCTTGGGGCGGCCGGTCGTGCCCGACGTGAAGATGAGGTCGGACACGTCGTCCGGGCCGACGTCGGGCAGCGTGCCGCCCGTCGCCGCACCGCCGGCGTCGACGAACGACGTGAACGTCTCGGTGCCGTCGACGTCGTCGCCGCGCATGACGACGATGCGCTCGAGCGCGGGCAGGTCGCGTCCCTCGTCGCAGCCGCGGAGCATCGACACGTAGTCGTTGCCGAGGAACCCGTTGACGGTGAACAGCACCCGGGCGCCGCTCTTGCGCAGGACGTACGCCGCCTCGGGGCCCTTGAAGCGGGTGTTGAGGGGGACGAGCGCCGCGCCGGCGCACGACGCGCCGAGCGCGGCGACGACCCACTCGTTGATGTTCGGCGCCCAGATCGCGACGCGGTCGCCTTTGGCGATGCCGGCGCGTGCGACGGCGCGGGCTGCTCGGTGTGCGTGGTCGCGCAGCTGGGCGAACGTCAGCCGGACCTCGCCGTCGACGAGCCCCTCGCGGTCGCCGAACGCGGTCGCCGCGTGGTCCAGGACGGCCGGGATCGTCGTCGTCACGGCGGGCGATCCTAGGAGCGAGTCGAGCAACGCTGGCCCGTACCTCGCCGGCCAGCTTCGCCGCTCGCGGCGTTGTCGTCGCTAGCGGTGGGGCAAGGCCAGCGCGTCGCTCCTTCGCCTTGCGAGCGACGAACCGTGGCTCGGCGATGTCCAGACCGGTTGCTCGACACGCTCCTAGAGTTCCCGTCCTGTGACCGAGCCGGCCCTCATCCGCGATCGCGCCGCGATCGTCGGCATCGGGCAGACCGCGTTCGCCAAGTCGCTCGACGGGACCGAGGAGTCGCTCGCGCTCGCCGCCATCGTCGCCGCGCTCGACGACGCCGGCATCGACCCGTCCGAGGTCGACGCGCTCGGGTCGTACACGATGGAGAACACCGACGAGGTCGAGATCGCCCGCAACATCGGCGCCGGCGACATCACGTTCTTCAGCCAGGTCGGCTACG
The DNA here is from genome assembly GCA_035700105.1 of Acidimicrobiales bacterium. Classification (GTDB taxonomy): domain Bacteria; phylum Actinomycetota; class Acidimicrobiia; order Acidimicrobiales; family DASSOZ01; genus DASSOZ01. The sequence continues at coordinate 11,786 of DASSOZ010000002.1, read as the reverse complement.
GCGGCGGCGCCGGGTGCGGCGTCGTCGGCCAGCTGGCGATGGCGGTCGCCACCGGCCAGGCGCGCGTCGCGGTGGCGTGGCGGTCGCGCAAGCGGGGCGACAAGTCGAGCCGGCCGTGGGCCAACCCGAAGGCCGGTCTCGGCCTGAAGACGCCGGCGGAGTGGACGCGGCCGTTCGGGCTGCTGCGCCCGGTCGACGAGATCGCGATGTTGACGCGGCGGTACATGCACGACCACGGCGCCACACGTGACCACCTCGCCAACGTCGCGCTCGCCTGCCGGGCGCACGCCAACCGCAACCCGAACGCGACGATGCGCGACAAGAAGATGACCCGCGACGACTACATGGCGGCGCGGTGGATCAGCGAGCCGCTGTGCCTGTTCGACAACTGCCTCGAGACCGACGGCGCGCTGGCGTGCGTGCTCGTGCCGGCCGACCGGGCGCGTGACTGCCGGCAGAAGCCCGCGTACGTCCACGCGTTCGCGCAGGGCCTGCCGCCGCAGCACGCGGTGATGACCAACTACTGGGCGGAGGATCCCTTGGGCCACCCGGCACGCGTGTGCGCGGCGCAGCTGTGGCGGTACGCGGAGTTCGGCCCGGCCGACGTCGACGTCGCCCAGTTCTACGACGCGTTCACGCCGCTCGTGCTGCTGTCGCTCGAGGGCTACGGGTTCTGCGAGCGGGGCGAGGCCGGTCCGTTCACCGACGATGGCGCCATCGAGCTCGGCGGGAGGCTGCCGGTGAACACCTCGGGCGGCGGGCTGTCCGAGGCGTACGTGCACGGCTTCAACCTCATCACCGAGGGCGTGCGCCAGTTGCGGGGGACGTCGACGGCGCAGGTCGACGGCGCCGAGACGTGCATCGTGACGTCGGGCGAGGGCGTGCCGACGAGCGCGCTGCTGTTGCGGGCATGAGCCTCACGCCGCCTCTCGTGGACGAGGTGTCGCAGCCGTTCTGGGACGGGTGCCTCGCCGGCGAGCTGCGGATGCAGGCGTGCGGGTCGTGCGGGCGGCTCCGGTTCCCGCCGCGGCCGATGTGCCCATGGTGCCGGTCCGTGTCCGTCGAGTGGCCGGTGATGTCCGGGCTCGGGACGGTGTGGTCCGTCGCCGTGCCCCACCCGCCGCTGCTGCCGGCATACGCCGAAGTGGCGCCGTACAACGTGGTCGTGGTCGAGTTGGCCGAGGACCCGACGCTGCGCCTCGTCGGCAACGTCGTCGCCACGCCGAACGGTCCGTTGAACGAGGTCGACCCACACTCGATCGCGATCGGGGACCGGGTCCGTGTCGTGTTCGCCGACCCCGATCCGCCGGACGGGGTCTCGATGCCGAGGTGGGTGAGAGCCGGATGACGATGGCGCCCGAGACGCGTCAGTTCATGGAGCTGATCGAGGCGAACTACCCGCGCGGGGAGATCGTCGGCGCCGCCGAGGCCCGCCGCCAGATCGCCGAAGCGGTGAAGCCGATGGTCGGGACCGGCGAGCCCGTGGCCAAGGTCGAGGACATGACCGTGCCCGGGCCGGCGGGCGACGTGTCCGTGCGTGTGTACTGGCCCTCCACGGAACCGGGCCTGCCCGTGATCGCGTTCTTCCACGGTGGCGGGTTCGTCATCGGCAACTGCGACACGCACGACGGCACCGCCCGCGCGCTGGCCAACCGGGTTGGCGCGGTGCTCATGTCGGTCGACTACCGCATGGCGCCCGAGGACCCCTTCCCGGCGGCGCTCGACGACTGCTACGCGGCGACGGAGTGGCTGGCGGCGAACGCGTCGTCGGCGCTCGACGCCGACGCGTCGCGGTTGGCGGTGGCCGGCGACAGCGCCGGTGGGAACCTCGCCGCTGCCGTCGCGCTGCGGGCGCGCGACGACACGTCGGGCGGGCCGGCGATCGCCTTCCAGCTGCTGGTGTACCCGGTCGTCGATCTGTCGGCGGGGCGTTCGCAGCACGAGTCGCAGCGCACGAACGGCGAGGGCTACTTCCTCACCCACTCGTCGATGGAGTGGTACCGCTCGCAGTACCTGGCCGACGAGGCCGACGGCGAGAACCCGCTCGCGTCGCCGTTCGTCGCCCCCGACCTCTCCGGCCTGCCCCCGGCGTACGTCGTCACCGCCGAGTTCGACCCGCTGCGCGACGAGGGCGAGGCCTACGCGGCGCGGCTGCGCGACGCGGGCGTGCCGGCGACGCTCGTGCGCGTCGACGGCATGTTCCACGGCTTCTTCTCGATGCCCCGCGACGTCATCGCCGAGGCCGGCGCCGCTGTCGACGCCGCCGGCGCCGCGCTGCGGGACGCCCTTTCCCGCTGAGATCGGGTGATTGGCCGGTCAGGACCCGGCCAATCACCCGATCTCGGGACTGCTAGAAGTCGAGGTGGAGCATCCGGATGGCGTTGTCGCGCATGATCATCCGGATGGTCTCCTCGTCGAGGCCCTTCGTCTGCTCCTCGGCGATGGCCCGGGTGTTCGGCCACGTCGAGTCCGAGTGCGGGTAGTCCGACTCGTACGTGACGCGGTCACGCCCGATGTCGTCGAGCGAGCGGAGGCCGTGGGCGTCGTTGAAGAAGCAGCCGTACACGTGCTTGCGGAACAGCTCCGACGGCGGCTCCAGGACCTTGTCGGCCACGCCGCCCCACCCGCGGTTCTCCTCCCACACGACGTCGGCCCGCTCGAGCACGTACGGGATCCAGCCGATCTGGCCCTCGCTGTAGGCGATGACGAGGTCTGGGAAGCGGTTGAACACGCCCGACATCAACCAGTCGACGAGCGAGTAGCAGGCGTTGGCGAACGTGAGCGTCGAGCCGACGGCGGGCGGCGCGTCGCCGGAGGTCGACGGCATCTTCGACGAGGACCCGATGTGCATGTTGATGACGGTGTCCGTCTCGGCGCACGCCCGGAAGAACGGGTCCCAGTAGTTGTCCGGGTCGTGGATCGACGGCAGCCCCAGGAACGGCGGGATCTCGCTGAAGCACACGGCGTGGCACCCACGCGCCGCGTTGCGCCGGACCTCCTCGGCGGCGAGCTGCGCGTCCCACAGCGGGATCAGCGTGAGCGGGATGAGCCGCCCACCCGACGGCGCGCACCACTCGTCGATCATCCAGTCGTTGTAGGCCCTGACGCAGAGGAGCGCGAGGTCCTTGTCCTTCGCCTCGGAGAACGTCTGGCCGCAGAAGCGCGGGAACGTCGGGAAGCACAGCGACGCCTCGAGCCAGTTGGCGTCCATGTCGGCCAACCGGGCGTCGACCTGCCACGCACCCGGACGCATGTCGTCGTAGGTCACGGCGCGCAGGTCGACCTCGTCGCGGGGGTAGCCGGCGGCGGCGTCGAGCCGGAGCAACGGCCGGCGCAGGTCCTCGTAGAACCACCAGTCGGCCTCGGGGAGCCCCTGGCCCTTCTCGCCGATCGTGGGCGTGAACTTCCCACCGATGAACTCGATGGCGCCGACGGGGGCGCGCACGACGCGGGGACCGGCGTCGGCGTACTTCGACGGAAGCCGGTCCATCCAGACACCGGGCGGCTCCACGACGTGGTCGTCGACGGAGATGATCTTCGGGAACTCGTCCACGGACGCAGGGTAGTCCCGACGTCTGACGGACCGTCAGAACGACGCGACGCCGGTGCTCGATCTGGGATGCTCCGCGGCCATGACGACATTCGTCCTCGTCCACGGCGGGTGGAGCGGCGCCCACGGCTTCCGGCACGTCCGCCGCGATCTGCACGCCGCGGGGCACGAGGTGTTCACGCCGAGCCTCACCGGCATCGGCGAGCGGGTGCACCTCGCGAGCCCGCAGGTGAACCTGACGACCCACATCCGTGATGTCGTGAACCAGATCCTCTACGAGGACCTCGACGGCATCGTGCTCCTCGGGTTCTCCTACGGCGGGTTCGTCGTCACGGGCGCGCTCGAGCACGTGGCCGACCGGGTGCGCCACCTCGTGTACCTCGATGCCTTCGTGCCGGGCGACGGCGACACCGCGCTCGGGCTGGCTGCCGGCGTCGGTCGCAGCCCGATGCAGGTGGGCGAGGACTGGCTCGTGCCGTCGCCGGAGCGGGAGTTCGACGATCCGGAGGAGGCGGCGTGGTCGGCGCCGCGACGGACGCCCCACCCGATCGGCTGCTTCACCGAAGCCGTCCACCTCGAGAAGCCGCTCGAGGACTTCCCGTTCACCCGGACCTACATCAAGGCGACCCTCGACCCGCCGACGGATGTCGGCGCCGCCGTGTTCGCGCAGGCGGCGGAACGGGCGAAGGCGTCGCCGGCGTGGCGCTACGCGGAGATCGAGACGAACCACATGGTGCTGAGCAACCGGCCGAAGGAACTCACCGCGCTCCTGCTCGACCTCGCCTGAGCGGTCCCGCTAGGGATCGACCCATTCGACGTGAGCCTGGATGGACGAGCCGGTCTCGTCGATCCAGCCCTGCGAGCGGGCGTAGCCGAGCATCTTCTCGAAGTCGCCCGCCCACGAGTCGCCGACACGCCCGGACGCCATCTGCCGCACCGCGCCGATGTCGATGAACGCGTCCTCCCCGTCGACGCGGCCGGCGTCGGCGTCGACGAGCGCGTGACCGAGCGCGGCGACGTCGTGCGGACCGATCACCTCGACGTGGAACTTCGCGCAGTCGTCAGGGTCGCGCAGCGCGACGGGCGCCGGGTCACCGCGCTGGAGGTCGACGGTGATCACCATGGCATCGACGCTCCTCCGTTGGGCCGGATGATCTGGCCGGTGACGAACGACGACGCGTCCGACGCGAGGTAGACGATCGACCAGGCGATGTCGTCGGGCGCGCCGATGCGGCGCAGCGGCGCCATCGACGCCATCAGCTTGTGGAGCCGATCGCGTCCTTCGTCGTCGACGCTGCCGTCCTCGCGCACGAACCGGCCTGCCGTCATCCCGGTCGCGATGTAGCCGGGCGCGACCGCGTTGACGCGCACACCGCTCGGTCCGACCTCTGTCGCCATCGTCTTCGTCAGGATCGTGACCGCCGCCTTGGCCGACGAGTAGCAGATGAGGTTCGGCGCGCCCATGTCGATCGCCGTCGACGCGGCGTTGATGATCGACCCACTCCCCTGCTCGACCATCTTCCGGCCGGCGGCCTGGCAGCCCCACAGGACGCCCTTGAAGTTCGTGGCGAGCACGCGGTCGAGGTCGGCCTCCTCGGTCTCGAGCACCGACGAGTCGTGCATGATCCCGGCGATGTTGCACATGACGTCGAGGTGACCGTGTCGACGCACGACGTCGTCGACGAGCGCGTGCACGGCGGCACGGTCGCTCACGTCGCAGGTCACGTCGGTGTTCTTCACGTCGACACCGATCACGGTCGCACCGCGCTCGGCGAACCGCTGCGCCGTCGCCTGACCGATCCCGCTGCCGGCGCCGGTGACGATGGCCACCTTGCCGCCGAGGTCGAACGGATCACTCGTCATGCACCACTCCCCCTATCGCTTTGGTCACCGTACGGGCGGCGTCGAGCAGCCGCTCGCCGATCTCGGGAACCTTCTCGACGCGCAGCTGTCCCCGGAACCCGATGAGCGTCAGCGCCATCGCCACGCTCCCGTCGGGACCGAACACCGGCGCCGCCATGTGCATCGGCCGGTACGGCGCCGCCCGGTCGAGCTCGAGCAGGACGTACTCCTGGTGGCCGAGGTCCTCGACCATCTCGGCCGCCGCGGGCCGCACGCCGCCGCCCGCCGGTTCCAGACCGACGAGGTAGCCGCGACGGCGCACGGCGTCGAGCGCGGCGCGGTACCGCTCGAGGTCCGCGTCGGTCGTCGACGGACCGACCCTGCGAAGCCACCCGTCGATCACATCCGGCGGCGACCACGCCACGAACACCGTGCCGAGCGGTGGCACGAGCGGTAGGCGCTGCCCGACGTCGAGCCGCACGCCGAGCGGACGCGGCTCGCCGGCGCGCGCCAGCATCACGATCTCCTCGCCGACGGCCGCGCTGGCGACGACCTCGACGCCCAGCTCGTCGGCCAGTCGTCCCATCTGGTCGCGCGCGTAGGTGACGAGGTCGAGCTCGCGCTTGGCCGCCGCCGCGCCGACGGCGACCAGCGCCGGCCCGAGCGCGTACGTCTTGTCCGCCGGATGGCGCAACAGGTACCCGGCGTCCGTGAGGGCGGCGAGCATCGCGTGCGCGGTCGGTTTGGCGATGCCGACGCGCCGTGACAGCTCGCTGAGGGAGAAGGCCTCGTCCGGTCGCGTGGCGAGGAAGTTCAGCAGTGCCACCGTGCGATCGATCGACGGGGCGGGTCGCGGCACGCCTCAGCCCTTCGAGGCGGTTGCGACGGCGGACCCGAACGTCTCGGCGAGGATCACGTGGCCTTCGTCGCCGGGGTGGATGCCGTCGGGCAGGTGCTCGGCGGTGAGGACCCCGTCACCGGTGACGAGCGTCAGCCGGCTGTCGCCGGCGTCGATGCGCCCCTGCACGACGTCCTCGATCGCCCGGCGGAGGTCGACGAGCGTGGCGCCCAGCCGGTTCGCCGTCGCTTCCGCGTCGGGTCGCAGCACCGGCGAGGCGACGACGACCGGCGTGCCGGGATGGCCCTGGCGCACGACGTCGAGGAACGCCGCGGTGTTCGCCCGCATCTGGTCGACGCTGTGCGGGACGCGCGTCCAGCAGTTCGTGCCGTGGCTGATGGAGATGACGTCGGCGGGCACGCCGGCGACGTGCTCGGCGGACACGACCTCGCCGCGCGCCGCGCCGGCGTAGCCGAGGTTCACGACGTCGAGTCCGTACCGCCGACCGGCGATCGCCGGCCAGGCTCCCGCCGGTCCGGACGCGATCCAGCCCTCGGCGATCGAGTCGCCGTAGCAGAGCCAGCGCGGCTGCGGCGGGGCGGGCGCGATCGTCCCACCGACGGCGTCGATCGACGTGACCGTCGGCTTCATCCCCTCGGGCAGGTAGACGGTGAAGCGCTCGGGTCGGCGTGACCCGCCGCCGAGCGACAGGCGCACCGTGCCCTCGCCGAGCACCGCCGGCTCCTCGGCGATGCACTCGTCGCCGGCGTAGAGCGCGAACGTCCGCCCGGCGCCGGGGCCGCGGTAGCCGAAGTCGTCGGTGCGCGTCGTGTACGCCAGCTCGACGGCTTCGGCCTCGGCGTCACCGGCGAACTCGAAGCGCACGGACACCGGCAGCGTCGCCGTGCCCCACGTGTCGACCGGCAGACGGGAGAAGTCGGCCGGGTTGGCGCGTGGGTACGGCGCGCCTGGACCTGCGGGCCACACGCACCCGCGCAGGTACGGCTCCGGTTGCGCCGGCCGCCCGCTGGCGCCGGTGGACGCGTCGGCGTTCGAGCGCTCGGTCGTCACGCCAGAACCCTCGGCTTCTTGTCACGCCGGGCCACAACTGTTGTGGCCCGGCGTGACAAGAACGAGAGGAGGGTCACGACTTCGACGGGTCGACGCCCTCCGGCATCGGCCAGCCGAACTTCGCGGTCACGCCGCCGTCCACGACGAGCGTCTGGCCCGTCACGTACGACGACAGGTCCGAGGTGAGGAACAGGATCGCCGAGGCGATGTCGGCGGGCAGCGCGACCCGCCGCAGCGGCGCGTTGTCGGCGTTCTTCTGCCGGCCCTCCTCGCCGAGGTAGGCCGACACGCGCGGCGTCCACACCACGCCGGGTGCGACCGCGTTGACGCGGATGTTGCGGGGGCCGAGCTCGACCGCCGCCGAGCGCACGAGCGACATCAGGCCGGCCTTGGCCACCCCGTACGCCGAGTGCATCGGCGCCGACTGCAGCCCGGAGACCGAGGCGACGAACACCATCGACCCACCGCCCGTCGTCGCCATGCGCCGGCCGCCGATCGACGCGGCGAGGAACGCGTGGCGCAGGACGATGTCGTGGTGCCAGTTCCACAGGTCGTCGTCGATGTCGACGAGCGACCTGTACTGCGCCATGCCGATGATGTCGACGATGCCGTCGATCCGGCCCATCTCGGCCTCGGCGTCGTCGAACAGGCGGGTCGCGTCCTCGCGGGAGATGGCGTCGCCCGACCAGGCGATGCCGTCCACCTCCTTGGCGACGTCGTCGGCGAGGTCCGCGTCCTTGTCGACGCAGAACACGCGCGCGCCGACCGAGGCCAGCGCGTGCGTCGCCTGCCGTCCGATGCCCTGGCCGGCGCCGAGGACGACGATGCCGCGTTCGTCGAGACGCAGCCGTCCCGGGTAGTCCGGGACGGGCGTGTCATCCGTGCGAGTCACTGTCGACCCCGCTCAGTCGATGATGTTCGACGCGACGTCGTTGGCGGTGCCCTGCTTCGGCACGACCTGCGCCTCGGTCTTGATGCCGAGCTTGTCGAGCTCGGGGATGATCTCCTTGCCCAGCAGCTCGATGGTGCGCATCACCGACTCGTGCGGCAGGTAACCGAACTGCACGTAGCAGATGAGCTGGTCGACGCCGAGCTCGCGGTACTTGACCATCTTCTCGAAGCAACGCTCGGGGTCGCCGACGACGATCATGTCGGCGTCGTTGAACACCTGGGGCGGGACGCCGCCCTCCTTCTGCATCTGCAGCAACGGGAACACCTGCTTCTTCTCCTCCTCGGAGAAGTGCGGGAACTCCCACTCGAGGGTGAACTCGGCGAGGTTCTTGTACCACCACCACACCGACTCCCAGATGCCGTTCTCCTCGCACTGCTCCATCGTCTCGGCGCAGTGCACGAGCGTGTACGCCGCGACCTTGTTGGTCGTCACGCGCGTGATCGGCTTCGGGGTCTGCGCGGCCGCGCGGTACTGCTCGATCTGCTTCGCCATCTTCTCGATGGGCTGCATGATCGAGAAGCTGAGGAGCCCGAGCCCCAGTCCGCCGGCGACGGCGGCGCTGCCCTCGGACGTGGCCGCCATCCAGCACGGCGGATGCGGGTCCTGCACCGGCTTGGGCGTGACCATGCGGCGCGGGAAGTCGAGGTACTTGCCGTGGAACTCGAAGTACTCCGACTCCCACATCCCGACGACGGCTTCGATGGCCTCCTGCCACTGCTCGCGGCTGGCCTCGCGGTCGACGCCGAACGCCGTCTGCTCCATCGGCGTGCTCCGGCCCGTGCCCCACTCGACGCGGCCGTTGCTGAGGATGTCCGCCGTCGCCACCTTCTCGGCGACGCGCATGGGCGGTGTGAACGCGTGCGGCATGAGCGTCACGCCGAACCCGAGGCGCAGGTTCTCGGTCGCCTGGCTCAGCGCGCCGATGAGGACCTCGGGGGCCGGCGAGTGGCTCCGGCCCTCGCGGAAGTGGTGCTCGACGTGCCACGTCGTGTGGAAGCCGAGCTTGTCGGCGAGCTTGATCTGCTCGAGCGCCTCGCGGTACGCCGCCTGCTCGGCCTCGCGCTGGCCGTACGGGTGCGGCTTCGGCCACGGCTTCGGGACGTCGACCTCGTAGAGCAGGTCCAGCTTCATCCGTCTCCCCCTCGTTCCGTATGTGGAACAACCAATCGAATTGTCGAACGACCGTAGCCGAGGTCGATGCCGTGAGCCACCGTACGCGTGGGTCTACGGCATCAACCTGCAAGTGTGGGCCCTACGATCTGACGGTGCGTCAGATCGAGATCCCGCGGATCATCTCCGTCGACGACCACGTCGTCGAGCCCCCGCACGTGTGGGAGCGGTGGCTGCCGGCGAAGTTCCGGGACCGGGCGCCCCGCATCGAGCGCCGCGGCATCGGCGCGATGCGGCACATCGGTGGCGGCGCCTACGAGCAGTCGTTCGACGACGACGGCCCGAAGGCCGACTGCTGGCTCTACGAGGACCTCGTCTACATCCACAAGCGCCACGTCGCCGCCGTCGGCTTCTCGCGCGACGAGATGACGATGTCGCCGATCACCTACGACGAGATGCGGCCCGGCTGCTACGAGCCGAAGGCCCGCGTCGAGGACATGGAGATGAACCACGTCGACGCGTCGCTGTCGTTCCCGACGTTCCCGCGGTTCTGCGGCCAGACGTTCCTCGAGGCGAAGGACCGCGAGCTCGCCGAGGCGTGCGTGTACGCGTACAACGACTGGATGGTCGAGGAGTGGTGCGCCGACAGCGGTGGCGCGCTGATCCCGCTGATCATCGTCCCCCTGTGGTCGGCGTCGCTCGCCGCCGCCGAGGTGCGCCGCAACGCCGCGCGCGGCAACCACGCCGTCTGCTTCAGCGAGATCCCGCCGCATCTCGGGCTGCCGTCGATCCACTCGGGCGAGTGGGACGAGTTCTTCGCCGCGTGCGAGGAGACGGACACCGTGGTGTGCATGCACATCGGGTCGTCGTCGCGCATGCCGGCGACGTCGGGCGACGCGCCGGTCGCGGTCGCCGCGTCGCTGTCGTTCAACAACGCGATGGCGTCGCTGGCCGACTGGTTGTTCAGCGGGCGGCTGGTGAAGTTCCCGCGCTTGAAGCTGGCGTACTCCGAGGGCCAGATCGGCTGGCTGCCGTACGCGCTCGAGCGCATGGACGACGTGTGGCTCGAGCACCGGGCGTGGGCGGGCGTGCAGGACATCGTCCCCGAGCCGCCGTCGACGTACTTCCACCGCCAGGTGTTCGGCTGCTTCTTCCGCGACCGGCACGGGCTGGAGTCGCTCGGGACGATCGGCGTCGACAACGTCACGTTCGAGACCGACTACCCGCACACGGACTCGACGTGGCCGCACACGAAGAAGGTCGCCGAGGAGATGTTCGACGGGCTCGACGACGAGACGATCTACAAGGTCGTGCGCGGCAACGCCATCCGCATGCTGTCGCTGGACCTGGACCGCTGACCCGATGATCTCCCCCGCCGACGTCTCGCTGGAGGGACGGGTCGCGATCGTCACCGGCGGTGCACAGGGCATCGGCGAGGGCATCGCGCTCGGGTTCGCGTCGTTCGGCGCCGACGTCGCCCTGTGCGACCGCAACGCCGACGGCCTGGACGCGGTCGCCTCGCAGGTCGAGTCGCTCGGGCGGAGGTGCCTCACGTCGGTGATGGACGTGCGCGACCCCGCGGCCGTGGAGTCGTTCGTGTCCGAGACCGTGTCGCGTCTCGGGCGCCTCGACGTGCTCGTGAACAACGCCGGCGGCGGCTTCTTCGCGCCGTTCATGGACGTGAACGCCAAGGGCCAGACCGCGCTGGTGAACGAGAACTTCACGTCGGTCACCGACTTCGTCCGCTGCTGCGTGCCGGTCATGTCCGACGGCGGGTCGATCATCAACATCACCTCGATCGAGGCGTTCCGCGCCGCGCCCGGCTTCGCCGTCTACGCGGCGATGAAGGCCGGCGTCGAGCAGCTCACCCGCTCACTCGCGCTCGAACTCTCCGACCGCCGCATCCGCGTCAACACGATCGCCCCGGACGCGACGCCGACGCCGGGTGACACCGGTCTGGCCGCCGCGGTCGGTCCGGGGGGCGACCCCGACTACGGGTGGAAGATCCCGCTCGGGCTCGGCACGCCGGACGACACCGCCGGCGCCGCCGTCTTCCTCGCCTGCGACCTGTCGAAGTGGGTCACCGGGACGACGATGCACGTCGACGGCGGGTCGATGGCCGCCTCCGGCTGGCGCCGCCGCCCGGACGGGGTGTTCGAGCCGTGACAAGCCGCCGAACTCGGCGTACTTCGTTGCGCTATGCGCAACTTTCTACGCCGAGTTCGGCGGGGCCGTCTCGTCTGAACGGCGCTTCTCCACGACCTGGTTGCCGGGGGCGGCGGTGCGGTCGGCCTGGCGCTCGTCGGACTCGGCGAGGATCGCCTCGGCCTGGGCCTCGGGGTCGTCGCTGCCGACGCTCGTCTCCTCGGGCAGCAGCTCGGCGGCCCGCTCCTCGACGCGGCGGTCGTCGTCGGTCGTCATGA
>DASSOZ010000001.1:0-4933 GCA_035700105.1 Acidimicrobiales bacterium | reverse complement strand
GGACGACTACGCAACGCTGTGGCGCTGGTCCGTCGACGATCCAGAGGCGTTCTGGCACGCAGTCGCCGAGCACCTCGACGTCCGCTGGACGACGCCGCCGTCGCGCGTCCTCGCGGACGGTGACCGCGCCATGCCCGGCGCACGGTGGTTCCCCGGCGCCACGCTCAACTACGCCGAGCAGGCGCTCGCGGCCTGGGTCGACACCGAGGGCGGCGCCCGGGTGGCGGTCGTCGAGCGGTCGCAGACGCGACATCGGCGCGAGCTCACGGGCGCCCAGCTCGTCGACGCCGTCGCCCGCTGCCGTGAAGGTCTCCGCCAGCTCGGCGTGACGAGGGGCGACCGCGTCGCTGCCTACTCGCCGAACATCACCGAGACGCTGATCGCCGTCCTCGCCACCGCCAGCCTCGGCGCGATCTGGTCGTCGTGCGCGCCGGAGTTCGGCACCCGCTCGGTGATCGACCGCCTCAGCCAGATCCGGCCGAAGGTGCTGCTCGCCGTCGACGGCTACCGGTACGGCACCCGCGACATCGACCGGCGCAACGAGATCGCGACCGTCGTGGACGCGCTTCCGTCGGTCGAGCACGTCGTCATGATCCCGTACCTGCACGACGACGGCGACGACGGGTGGTCCCGCCTCCTCGACCACACCGGCGGGCAACCCGCGTTCGACGCCGTCCCCGCCGAGCACCCGCTCTACGTGCTGTTCTCCTCCGGCACGACGGGGCTGCCGAAGCCGATCGTCCACGGCCATGGTGGCATCACGGTCGAGCACCTCAAGACGCTCGCGTTGCACCACGACCTCGGCGCCGGCGACCGCTTCAGCTGGTTCACGACGACCGGCTGGATGATGTGGAACTACGTCGTGTCCGGGCTGCTCGTCGGCGCCACGATCGTCCTGTTCGACGGCGACCCCGGCCACCCGGACCTGCACACGTTGTGGCGGCTCGCCGCCGACGAGCGCCTCGACGTCCTCGGTGTCAGCGCGCCGTTCCTCATGGCGTGCCGCAAGGCGGGCATCAGTCCCGGCGCCGACGCCGACCTCTCGGCGCTCCGAGCCGTCGGGTCCACCGGCGCGCCGCTCCCGCCCGAGGGCTTCCGATGGGTCAGCGAGCACGTCGGCGCCCACGTGCAGGTGCAGTCGGTCAGCGGCGGCACCGACGTGTGCACGGCGTTCGTCGGCATGTCGCCGCTGCTCCCCGTGCGGGCGGGCGAGATCTCGTGCCGCATGCTGGGCTGCGACGTGCGCGCCGTGGACCCCGACGGCAACGAGTGCCCGCCCGGCGTGCAGGGCGAGCTCGTCATCGGCGCCCCGATGCCGTCGATGCCCGTCGGCTTCTGGAACGACGACGACGGCAGCCGCTATCGCGGCGCGTACTTCGAGGACTTCCCCGGCGTGTGGCGCCACGGCGACTGGGTCACCTTCTTCGACGACGGCGCCTGCATCATCAGCGGCCGCAGCGACGCGACGCTCAACCGTGGCGGCGTGCGCCTCGGGACGAGCGACTTCTACGCGGTCGTCGAGTCGCTGCCCGAGATCGCCGACAGCCTCGTCGTGCACCTCGACGCGACCAACGAGCTCGTGCTGTTCGTCGCGCTCACGCCCGAGACGCACGAGCTCGACGACGCGCTGCGGGCGCGCATCAACGCCGCCCTCCGCAGCGAGCTGTCGCCCCGCCACGTTCCCGACCGCATCGAGGTGGTCCCCGGCGTGCCCCGCACGCTGTCCGGGAAGAAGTTGGAGGTCCCGGTGAAGCGCATCCTCACCGGGACCCCCGTCGACACAGCCGCATCGAGCGGCTCACTGGCGAACCCCGAGTCGCTCGAGTGGTTCGCCGCCGCCGCGAAGCGGCGGACGACCTAGGCCGCCGCCTTCTCCAGGATGTGCACGCCGCAGGCCGACCCGAGGCCGATGACGTGCGCGAGCCCGACCGTCGCGCCCTCGATCTGGCGGTCGCCCGCCTCACCGCGAAGGTGGTGGCAGACCTCCCAGATGTTGGCGATGCCGGTGGCGGCGATCGGGTGCCCCTTCGACTCGAGCCCGCCCGACACGTTGACCGGCGTCGAGCCGTCGCGCCACGTGGCACCGGACTCGAAGAACGACACCGCGTCACCGGGCTTGCAGAGCATGAGGTTGTCGTAGTGCACGAGCTCGGCCGTCGCGAAGCAGTCGTGGAGCTCGACGAGATCGAGGTCCTCGGGGCCGACGCCCGCCTGCTCGTATGCCTGTGTCGCGGCGACGCGCGTGAGCGTGTTCACGTCGGGCAGGACCTGGCACGCCTCCTGCCACGGATCCGACGTGAGGATCGACGCCGACACCTTCACCGCGCGGCGCTGCTGGTCGGGCGAGAGCGTCTTGAGCTTCGAGCCGCTGACGACGACCGCGGCCGCGGCACCGTCGCAGTTCGCCGAGCACATCGGCCGCGTGTTCGGATAGGCGATCATGATGTCGTTCATGATCTCGTCGAGCGTCATCTTCTTCGTGTAGGCGGCGAGCGGGTTCAGCGTGGAGTGCGCGTGGTTCTTCTCGCTGATGCGGGCGAAGAGCTCGAGCGGCTTGCCGTCGTACGGGTGCTCGTGGAGGTACTCCATGCCGACCTGCGCGAACACACCTGGCATCGTCTCGGTGCCGATGCGCCCGTCGACCGATGCGACCGAGCCGTAGCGGCCCGACGGCTGCCACGTGTCGCTGTCGTTCTTCCGGCTGCCACCGGCGAGCAGGCCGGCGCCGGCGAGCTTCTCGACGCCGACGGCGAGACCCATGTCGCACTCGCCGGCCTTCACCGCCATGATCGCCGTGCGAAGTGCCGTCGCGCCGGTGGCGCACGCGTTCGACACGTTGTAGACGGGGATGCCCGTCTGGCCGATCTGCTTCTGCAGCATCTGGCCGGTCGGCGCCGCGCCGCCCATCAGGTTGCCGGCGGCGAGGATGCCCATGTCGCGCATCGTCACCCCGCCGTCCTTCAGCGCCGCCATCGCCGCCTCGGCGGCGAGGTCCATCGTGTCCTTGTCCGGGTGCTTGCCGAACTTGGTCATGTGGATCCCGAGGATCCAGATGTCGTCACTTGCCATGTCGATCTCCTCGGGTGGTTAGTTGTCGACCGGCTCGAAGCCGAAGCCGATGGCCTCGGTGCCGGCGCTGTCGGTGCCGATCGGGAACGTCGTCAGCTTGACCTTCATGCCGACGTGGACGTGGTCGGCGTCGGGGTCGACGTTGACCACGTTGCCGCGCACGCTCGTGCCGTCGCAGTCGACGACACCGGCGACGAACGGGACGGGGACGCCCGGGGCGGCGAACGACACGATCGTGTACGCCCGGAGCTCGCCCGTCGTGGCCACGTCGACCTTCTTGAAGTCGGTGGCGAAGCACGACGCGCACGCGTTGCGGCGGTCGAAGAAACGGGCGCCGCAGCTCGTGCACTCGCTGGCGACCAGGTGCGGTTCGTCGCTGTCGAGCACGAGGTAGTCGACGAGCGGGATGCGGTCTGACATGGGTGCCGACGGTAGTGGCTACGGTGCGGAGATGTCCCCTCGACGGGTGGGCAACATGGACCGGCTCGAGGCGATCGTCGGCGGGTTGCCAGAGGCGCACCGCGTCGACATCGAGGCCTGGGGTGACGAGCCGACCTTCCGGGTCAACGGGAAGAACTTCGTGTTCTGCGCGCCGGACGCGACGTCGATCACCGTGAAGCTCCCGAGGGAGGAGGCCGAGGCCGTGTGCGCCACCGACCCGGCGTGCTCGCCGGCCGGGTACGGCCTCGGACG
The DNA here is from genome assembly GCA_035700105.1 of Acidimicrobiales bacterium. Classification (GTDB taxonomy): domain Bacteria; phylum Actinomycetota; class Acidimicrobiia; order Acidimicrobiales; family DASSOZ01; genus DASSOZ01. The sequence goes on along the minus strand of DASSOZ010000001.1, from coordinate 1,171 downwards.
GGCCGGGTGGGTGAGCGTCGACCTGTCGGGCTCGGTCGGCGCGGCCCGGTGGGACGAGATCGGCGACTGGGTGCGGACGTCGTACACGCTCGTCGCGCCCAAGCGGCTGGCGAAGCTGGTCGAGTGAGCTACGAGTCGGACTTCCCCAACCTGACGTTCGAGCGTGCCGGTGACGGCGTGATGAAGGTCGTGCTCGCCGGGCCGAACCTGAACGCCGTCGGACCGCCCGAGCACGTGCAGCTCGCCGACGTCTGGCCCGTCCTCGACCGGGACCCCGCGGTGAGGTGCGTGCTGCTCACGGGTGCGGGGAAGGCGTTCTCCGCCGGCGGGTCGTTCGAGCTGATCGAGTCGATCACCGACTCGTACGCGGATCGCGTGCGGGTACTGCGCGAGGCGCGCGATCTCGTTCGCAACGTCATCGAGTGCTCGACGCCGGTCGTGTCGGCGATCCACGGTCCGGCGGTCGGCGCCGGATTGGTCGCGGCGCTACTCGCCGACGTGTCGGTGGCGGGCCGGTCGGCGCGCATCATCGACGGGCACACCCGGCTCGGTGTCGCCGCCGGCGACCACGCCGCGGTGTGCTGGCCGCTGCTGTGCGGGATGGCGAAGGCGAAGTACTACCTGCTCACGTGCGAGGCGCTGTCGGGTGAGGAGGCCGAGCGAATCGGGCTCGTGTCGTTGTGCGTCGACGACGAGCTGGTGCAGTCGAGCGCGCTCGACGTCGCCCGAGCGCTCGCACAGGGCGCGCAGGACGCGATCCGGTTCACCAAGCACACGCTGAACCACTGGTACCGCTCGATGCTCCCGGCGTTCGACGCGTCGCTGGCGTACGAGTTCCTCGGCTTCGGGGGCCCGGACGCCGCCGAGGGCCTCGCGTCGCACCGCGAGAAGCGCCCGCCGCGGTTCGGGGACGGCTGATGGCATACGACGAGGAGCTCGCCGACCGCATCCGTGCGCTCGTCGCCGGCGAGCGCGGCGTGACGGAGAAGAAGATGTTCGGCGGGCTCGCCTTCCTCGTCGGCGGCAACATGGCCGTCGCCGCGAGCGGGCAGGGCGGGCTCCTCGTGCGCGTCGATCCCGCCGAGGGCGACCGGCTGGTGCGCACGACGAAAGCCGAGCCGATGGAGATGCGGGGCCGGTCGATGAGCGGCTGGCTTCGAGTCGACGCCGC